>JBBRHI010000574.1:0-2473 GCA_038222995.1 Bacteroidia bacterium
ACTAAAGCACCGCTTTGTCCTCGCAGGATATCGGTAATTGCTCCAAACGGCATTAATGATCTTTTAAAACCGGTGTTGTTATCCGCTTATCCTAACCCGGCAAACAATTATATTACGGTTCAGCTATATCAACCCTTAAACGGAAATTTAAAACTGGAGGTTTATGACCTTTCAGGTAAACAGGTAAGTGTGCAGGAAATAAAAGATTCATTTGAAGGTGTATCAAAACATTTTATCAACACCGGTGAACTTGAACCGGGCACATACATCCTAAACATTAATGCGGCAGGCCATTCTCAAACACTTAAATTTATTAAGAATTAAAAGATACTTTATTGCCAAGGCACTGTTATTTGTTATCTTTTCTCTACTCGTTTGTTCTTCCTTTATTACTAAAGACGAGCCGCCTGTATCAGAAAGCATTACTGCTGCCGTCCTGTCTGATATTGCCGGCATTCTCAGCAGGCTGGATAGCATAAATGTACTTTCAAAACCGGGAAAGCTTAACAAAGTTGCCTGTATAAAACATTTTGAAGCATCGCGCAAACTTTATAAAGAAATTGAATTTTATACAGAGTATCATTTTTCTTTTCACTCAAAGTATTTTATTAATTCACCCCTAGTTAATAAAGCGGAATTTGAATATGGCTATAAAACATTTGTTCCGCACGGTTTCCAGGTATTGGAAAACATACTGTACGGCAACAACGTTGATAGCTCGCTTAATATAACGTATGAGCTGACCTTATTAAAAAACAGTTTCAGTTATATCAGGGACAAGAGCCGCAACAAAATTTTTAAAAACTCAACCGTTATTGATATGGTTAGGTTTGAAGTAATCAGGATTATGTCGTTATACCTTAACGGTTATGACTGTACCGTTAACAAGCAAAACTTAACGGAAATTAAATGTATTTTAAATGGCTTTGAACAAACGCTTGGTCAATTTCCCGGAAATACTTCGGATAAGGCCGTTGCAAACAAGCTCATTGCTTCTGCCATTGCATATCTGTCAAAACACACAGACTATGACTCGTTTAACCGATTGTATTTTATTACAAATTATTTAAAACCTTTGTACGAAGCGCTTTATGGTTTTTACGATGATGAAGCAAAAACCGAAATAACAAATTATGCCGTTAATATTCGTCGCCCTAAGTTTTACGATAAAGCGTGGTTTAATACTAATTATTTTTCAGTAGTACTTAAGGATTCTGCGCTTGTTACTAAACAGGCAGATCTTGGAAGACTCCTGTTTTTTGATCCGGCCCTATCAGGCAATAATCAAAGGGCTTGCGCTTCGTGTCATAACCCCGGCAATGCGTTTGGAGGAAACGTGGATTTTAATAAATCGTTTGAAGCTGACGAAACGGTAAAGCGTAATACGCCTTCTCTTTTAAATTCCGTTTTTCAAAAGAGCTTTTTTACGGACGGAAGAAGCCTGCAACTGGAAGACCAGGTAAATGATGTTATGACCAATCATAAAGAAATGTTTTCTAAACCCGAAGATGTTGTTTATAAATTAAAACAAAGCCCGGGATACAAACTTCTGTTCCATGAGGCATTTAAAAACACGGAAGATACGGCAGTAACTTATTACGCCCTGTTAAAGGCCATTAGTGAATATGAACGTAAACTGGTGTCTTTAAATTCACGTTTTGATAAATACATAAGAGGTGATGCAGCGCAATTGTCAAAAGATGAAGTAGACGGCTATACTGTTTTTGCAGGCAAAGCCTTATGCGGAAGTTGTCATTTTTTTCCGTTGTTCAACGGCGTAACACCGCCATTTTACAGTGATAATGAATTTGAAGTAATAGGTGTGCCAAAAAACAAATTGAATAAAGAATTGGATGGAGACAGCGGACGGTATCATGTTTCAAAAAATGTCATTCATCTTGCTTCTTTTAAAACCCCCGGAATAAGAAATTTAAAATTTACAGCGCCCTATATGCATAACGGTATTTATAATACGCTTGAAGAAGTAATAGACTTTTATAAAAAAGGCGGCGGTGCCGGTTTGGGAATTGACATAAATAATCAAACTTTACCTTTTGATTCCCTGCAATTAAACGCCAAAGAAGTGATTCAATTAAAAAAATTCTTAGGTACTTTGACCGACAATACATTTAAGACCGTTATTCCTAAAACCTTACCGGTGATCCATATCAAAGGCCTTGAAAAGAGGAAAGTCGGCGGGAATTACTAAATCCTTATTTACTTCATTATCAAGGCACCTGCCATCCATTTAATTCTTGAAAAATGACCGGTTTCTTAATATTGGCGAAATATTCATTTTTCATTGGTGCTTTAATTTTGTTCCTGTTAAGCGAATATCCTGCAAGAGTTTTGATCTATACCGCCCGGTATCCAAAATAATCCGAAACCGCTTATAAAATAACAAAAAATGAAAACAATACTTATTACTTTTTTAATTGCTGTACATACAGCTTTGCTGTCGCAGGTAGCCGTA
>JBBRHI010000575.1:0-2461 GCA_038222995.1 Bacteroidia bacterium
ATATGCTTTTTGGCATACCGGTTACATTTAATAATAACGCGTTCATTTTGTTTGTTTTTCTTTCTACTTACTTACAATACAATGTGCAACGCGGTTATTTTATTCAGAAAATAAATTTACATACTGAAAGTACAGAGTGGATCAAACGTCATCAACAAAAAATATTTTACAGTGTTGTTATCAGTTTGGTTTCTTTATTGTTTTTATGTAATACCATAAGCTAAACGTCTATCGCCATATTAGTAGGCGCAGAGATTATATCTACAGCGTATTATATGCCCAAATTTAGTTTAAGAAAAATTGGTTTCCTGAAGCCACTGGTTATTTCAAGCATTTGGATGGTAAGCTGTGCGGCTGTTCCTTTAATTGAAAACCAACTTTTAAATACCAATAGCTTATGGTTTTTAGCCTCCCAGTTTTGTTTTATTTCGGCACTAAGTATTTTGTTTGATGTAAAAGATGCTACAGATGATTATTTAACCGGCATCTCTACTTACTCTAATACCCTTGGCAATGCAGGCACAAAAGTGTTGTGCATCGTATTGTCTATAGCAACTTTGGTGTGCTTCTACTTTTTCAAGCATCAAAAAGCATCATTCACGGCAGAAATTATTTTAATGGCAGTAACAATAGTAACTGTATTTATAACAGACGAAAAAAAACACCGGTTCTACTTTTACCTTTGGGTAGACGGCTTGTTATTTCTGCAGGCAATTTTGCTGTATGTGTTTTTATTATAAGTGTTTTGTGCTAACCAGGTAATTGGTTACATAATCAAATACACCTTCCTCCAGGCTTGTAAACGGATTCAAATATCCCTGCTTCATCAGCTTACTCATGTCGGCCTCTGTATAATACTGGTACTTATCTCTTATATCAATAGGTGTATCGATAAACTCAATATCAGGCGTTTTATTTAATGCTTTAAATGTAGCATTTGCAAGGTCCAAAAATGTTCTTGCCTTTCCGCTTCCCAAATTATAGATTCCGTTTTTGATCAGTGTACCATGCGCAAAGTATAAAACATCCACTACATCTTTCACATATATAAAATCACGCAGCTGTCCGCCATCCGTATAATTGGGGTTATGGGAGCGAAACAGTTTTACTTTTCCCTTTTCGTTGATTTGGTTAAACGAATGGAATATAACGCTTGCCATCCTGCCTTTATGAAACTCATTAGGCCCGTAAACATTAAAGAATTTAAACCCCACCCATTTTGGAGGCGTGAGCTTCTGAGTCAAAGCCCATTTATCAAATTCATTTTTACTGTCGCCGTAAGGATTTAAAGGTTTCAATAAATTAATTTTAGATTCGTCATCTTTATAGCCATGCTCCCCTAAACCATAAGTAGCAGCGGACGATGCATATACCATGGGGATAAAATGAGCAGTGCAAATATGCCAGATCGCCTTTGTGTAATTTACATTTAGCTCATTAAACAGTTCTACATTAAATTCGGTTGTATCGGTTCGGGCACCGATATGGTAAATAAAATTAACCGATTTTGCATGCTGTTCAAACCAATCTAAAAACTCCGATCGCTCAACGGTTTGCAAATAGTGCTTTTCCAAATAATTCGCTTTTTTATTTTCGTGCGAAAAATCATCCACCAAAACTAAATCGGTATGTCCTTCGTTATTTAATTTAGTAATTAAACAACTTGCTATAAAGCCTGCGGCTCCTGTAACTACAATCATTTGGTTATTTAATGACAGTTAATTTTTTTGAGACTGAATACTCATTAAATGAAACAACAATATGGTAATTTCCTTCCGTAAAATCGGAACAATTTAGTTGCCTGGTAGCATTGCCCTTTAAGGCGTTCTCCGAATGCGTATATACCAATTCACCCAAAGTATTGTACACATCTATTTTTACAGGTTGATCAACCGCGCTTGTATAGCTAAGGTAACACACATGAGTTGCAGGATTCGGGTACACATTTAATGAAACACTATTTTGAGTCGTTTCTTTTATTCCTGCAAGTATTTCGGAGCCGGCAGTTAACTTTACCTGTTTTGCATTTAAAATAATGCTCGACGCAGATCCTTTTTCAACAATCATGCCTACCAAATAAATGTTATCGGGGTTATATCTAAACTCGCCTCCAAATGTAAAAGGAAGCGTATAAGTATACGTTTTGCTGTACGTTTGTCCGTTAGTACTGCCATTAACAGGAATAATCCCGGATGCACCATATGGCCCGTCTAAAAATTCATCTACTACAAAATTATGACTGTATTCGTTTGGTCCCAAAAGGTAATTAGAAGCATTTAAATAATGCCCCACCTGGTAAAAAGGGGATGCCTGAATATTATATAAACTGCTGTATTGATTCCACCCATTATCACTCCCGTCGTTTATCGGCCCGTAAATATTATTTTCTTTAATATACAGATTAAGGCGGTAGTCGCCTTTTACATCACCTACAAAATCTGCAGACACAGTTGCCGATATT
>JBBRHI010000576.1:0-2458 GCA_038222995.1 Bacteroidia bacterium
GGGGTATCTGAAAGCTTGGCAGGCAGGATTTATTATTTAGAAATGTCGCCCGTATCGTTAACGGAAGCGTTGAGGTCTAAGATAAAACAAACCTCGCATTGGCTCAGAGGAGGTTTTCCCGGATCTTTACAAGCAAAAAGTAATGATGCCGCTGAACGTTGGAAAGAAGGGTTTATTCGTTCTTATGCCGAAAGGGATCTATCTGCTTTGTTTGGAGTAAGCCTTTCGTCATCTATTATAAAAAACTTTTGGGAAATGCTGGCAGGTACACAAAGCGGTATTTGGAATGCCGCTAATTATGCACGCTCATTAGGTGTTTCTGCACCTACAGTAAATAAATATTTAGATTTGCTGGAAGGCGCTTTTATTGTAAGGAAACTGCCGGCATGGTATGTTAATGCAACTAAAAGGCTGGTAAAAGCACCAAAAGTTTATATAAGGGACAGCGGCTTATTACATTATTTCAATCAAATTGAATCTGCTAAAGATCTTCCGGGACATATTATTACCGGAGGTTCCTGGGAAGGTTATGTGATTGAAGAAATTTGCAAAAAATTGCCGCAAAATGTAAGACCGTTTTATTACAGAACTCATCATGGCGCTGAAATAGATCTGATTTTAATAAGGGGATTAAAGCCGCTGGCTGCCATTGAGGTAAAATATTCTTCTGCACCTGTTGTGAGTAAAGGATTTTACGAAGCACTGGAGGATCTGAAAAATCCTGTATCTTTTGTGATTATTCCTTCCGGCCAGTCTTTCAAATTATCTAATTCAACAAAAGTAATTAGTTTGGAAGATTTTTTAATTAAAGAACTTCCTAAATTATTTAACCGTGAAAATCAAAAGTAGTACTTTCGTTTTTCACGGTTTAGAGTATTTTGACCGGTTCTTATCTTTTGCCGTTAAATAAATTCATTTTGCTATCTTTGGTAACTTTTTAACACTTAATGTCCAAGGTAAAATATAGGTTTAACACCAAGTCCTTAACTTACGAAAAAGTTAAGGTTACTTTTAAGCAACGCTTGCTGCAGGTATTGGTGTATATTGGTATTGGAAGCGTGTTTGCTGTTGCGATAGTGCTTTTGGCATATCGTTTTATTGATTCCCCTAAAGAAAAACAATTAAGAAGAGAAGCGGAAGTGATGCGTTTGCAATATGACCTGTTGAATAAAAAAATGAACCGTGTACAAACTGTGTTGAATGATTTGCAGGATAGGGATGATAATATTTACAGGGTTATTTTTGAAGCAGAGCCGATCTCAGGATCAATAAGGCAGGCAGGTTTCGGGGGCAGCGATCGATATAAAGACCTGGAAGGCTACGATAATTCTTTTTTAATGAAGCAAACGACGGAACGTTTAGACAGAATTACAAAGCAGTTATACATACAATCGAAATCGTTTGATGAGGTGGTTAAAATGGCTAAGGGTAAGGAAAAACTAATCGCTTCTATTCCTGCCATTATGCCTTTAAATAATAAAGATCTGAAGCATTTGCCGAGTGGGTATGGTTGGAGAACGCATCCTATTTATAAAACACAGGAGTTTCATCCCGGGATGGATTTTACGGCAGAGCAGGGTACGCCTATTTATGCAACAGGTGACGGTGTGGTTGAGGCGGCAGATGCTTCGGCGCAAGGCTACGGAAATCACGTGGTTATTAATCACGGGTTTGGTTATAAAACATTGTACGGACACATGAGTAAAATTGCCACTACTGTTAATGCTAAAGTAAAACGCGGTGAGCTGATAGGCTATGTGGGCAGTACTGGCTTAAGCACAGGTCCGCACGTGCATTATGAGGTTATTAAAAACGGTGAAAAAGTAAACCCGGTAAACTTTTATTACAACGATCTTTCTCCTGAGCAGTACCAGATTATGTTAGAGCTTTCATCCAAATCAACTCAATCTTACGATTAATGAGCTCGACGTATAAAATTGGATTCTTTACTGCTATTTCTTTGGTAATCGCTAATATGATTGGTACGGGTGTCTTTACCAGCCTTGGGTTTCAGTTGTTCGATATTCATTCGGTATTCAGTATTTTAGTACTATGGTTATTGGGAGGTATCATTTCTTTTTGCGGAGCATTGGTGTATTGCGAATTGGGTGTTGCCATACCAAGGAGTGGGGGAGAGTACGTTTATCTTTCAAAACTGATTCATCCATCTGTCGGTTTTTTATCAGGCTGGGTTTCTTCCACCGTTGGCTTTGCTGCCCCTGTAGCTTTGGCTTCCATGGCTTTGGGATCTTACGTTAATAAAATCATTCCGCAGGTTAACATAACGGCCTGCGCCTTATGTGTGGTTGCCGTTATCACCATTATTCATGCAACTAACTTAAAAACAGGCAGTAATTTTCAGAAAACATTAACGCTGTTAAAGGTGGTGGTTATTTTAGGATTTATTATTGCAGGATTTTGTTATACGCCGCAACACACTATTACGATTGCCCCGAAG
>JBBRHI010000577.1:0-2457 GCA_038222995.1 Bacteroidia bacterium
GCAAATGCTGCTGATGGGGCTTGGTGGTTGCAGTGCCATCGATATAGTAATGATCCTAAAAAAGCAGCGTCAAACAATAAAAGATTTTTCTATTAAAATTTTAGGAGAAAGGGAAGTAGACAAAGAGCCGTCCCTTTGGCAAAATGTAGAAATTATTTTTTCTATTTTTGGCGATGTTGAAAAAGAAAAGGCAGAAAGGGCTTGTGAACTTTCAATGAATAAATACTGCTCAGTTGCTGAAACTCTAAAACGCAGTGGCAGCAATATAACCTGGAAAGTATTGGTTAATAATCAATAATCTTTTAAACAATTTAAGTGCCCTAAAAATTATTTAAATTTTTAGGGCATTTTTATAAGCTCATCAGGCTGCAGCCTCTTATAGCTGTATTGTCAATTCTACCGGCAATTTCAAAACTTCCATCAGAAAAAAGTTTTCCAGTATCTTCTGTTGCAATAAATGAACAGGAGTAAATGTTGGCAAGGTCAATTATGTTGATGGCACCACTGTTATTTAATCTATCGCCTGCTGAATGTATAGTAAGAGGATCATCTTCTTCCCGAATTAAAATTTTCATCCAGGGAGGGCAATTAAAAATTCCGCTTTCATAAGAATAAGCCTGGCTTAACAACTCTGTCATTCCATATTCTGAATGGATATTTTTTAACCGGAAAGCCTTACATAAAATTTCATGTACTTGTGGTCGGGTAATTTCTTTTCTTCTTCCTTTCATGCCGCCTGTTTCAATAACTGTAATGTTTTGCAGGGAGGATGGAAATTGTTCAGCAAAATCAAGCAAAGCAAAAGTTACACCTATTAAAATAGTTTTTTGCTGTTGTGATTGCAGCAGTTTTAGTGTATGATCCAGCTTATTAAAATCATTCAAATAAAAACCGCTTAGTGGATGATTGGTTTGTTGAATGAGTTTATCGGCCATCATCACTAATGAAGAATTTGCTCTTTCTAAATATGAAGGAAGCAGTGCAATGAAGCAGTATTCTTTAATATCACCATAAAACAAATTAAAACCTTTGTTGAAACTTTTTTCGTAAAGGGCAACTTCTTTTACCAGGTGTTTACTGTTAATGCTGCTGGTAGTACCACTGCTTTCAAAAATAGCTTCCGGTTCAAACTCAGTTGTTACTATTGTATGCGTCTTAAAAAAACTGATGGGTAAAAAAGGGATTTTGTTTATCTTATTTACCTCCATTTCATTAATCTGTAGCGTTTGGCAGTATCTGTTATACACCCGATTATTTGCATATTGAATGCGGAAAACATCTAAAGCTATATCATTAAAATTTGCTTCATTTGCAGCAAATATTTTCTCTTGCAATGCAGTATTTTTAACAGAGGTATTCAATATCAATTGTTACATTTGATGAAATAAAGTACAAAGATGCGTTACACAATTTTAACTGGTATAATTTGTTTGTTGCTTTGGGGTTGCAGCAAAGATAAATTTTCTACAAAACCTCAATTAAAGTACAAATCTGTAAATACGAATCAACTTGTTAGAGGACAGGTTATTACATTCACTTTGTCTTTTACAGATGCGGAGGGAGATATTTCGGATTCTATATTTGTACAAAAGATTGAACCTACCTGTGCCAATAGTTATTTTGATGCAATTTATAAAATACCATCTTTTCCGTTGAGTAAAAACTTACAAGGTGATATTGAAGTTTCTTATGGCTACAATGTTGCTAATTTTCCTTTGTTGTTAGGGCCACAATGTATGAGAAATGATACCTGTTATTTTCGTTTTGTGTTAAAAGATAAAGCACAAAACAAAAGTGACACTGCAACTTCAGAACCCATTGTAATTGTTTATTAATACTGCTTAACCTTGTGTAGCAATACAAATACAAAGTTGGCTTTTAATGACAAATTTTTATTTATCAAAAATTACATCCCGGATTTGTTTTCCTACATGTTCAAATTATTTCTACAAATCTGGTTCTCCTTTGTATTATTTTTTAAATGTATCAATTCGGGTACACCAAACTTATAACTCTCAATAAATAAATATTAATATGGCAAAATCAAAAGAAAAAGTAAAATCAAAAGCAAAAGTTGCAAAGAGTATTATTTCGGATGCTGCGTATGAGTTTTTAAAAAATTATATCAATAACCCTTCGCCTACTGGTTTTGAAAGTGGTGGACAAAAAATGTGGCTGGAATATATAAAGCCATTTACCGACTCTTATTTTACCGACCCATACGGCACTGCAGTTGCAGTTATCAATCCTACCGCTACATTTAAAGTAGTGATAGAGGCACATGCTGATGAAATAAGTTGGTTTGTAAATTATATCACACCTGAGGGGTTAATTTACCTGAAACGTAATGGTGGAGTAGATCACCAAATAGCTCCTTCTATGAGAGTATTTATTCATGGAAAGAATGGACCAGTAAAAGCAGTATTTGGATGGTCGGCAATACACACAAGAATGGGT
>JBBRHI010000578.1:0-2455 GCA_038222995.1 Bacteroidia bacterium
GAGAAGGGGCAATCAGTTTTGCCAGAAAAAACGGCTTTGAAAAATTCAGTACAGAAATCCCTCAACGCAGAAAAGAGTACGAAGAAAAAGTAGCCTCGCAAGGTACAGGCACTGTAGGCTGTGTGGCACTTGACGGTAAAGGAAACATTGCTGCCGCTACGTCAACAGGAGGTAAAGGTTTTGAAATGCCGGGAAGAATTTCTGACTCTGCCACTACAGCCGGAAATTACGCTAACGCATTTTGCGGCGTGAGCTGTACGGGTGTCGGAGAAGATATTGTAAGCGCTTCTGTTGCTACAAAAATTGTAACACGCGTTACCGACGGTATGTCTATTAAAGATGCATTTGACAAAACGTTTGCAGAATTAAAGCCTTACGACGGTTTTGCAGGCGCTATTGCCATTGATAAAGAAGGGAATGTGTACCACCGGGATTCATTTCCTAAAATGGTATTTGCAAGTTTTGACGGAACAAATTTTGAAACGTTTGATTAATTAAACCTAAGATTATCAATCCGGATAACATATATATGAAACGCTGCCTTGAACTGGCAGCAAAAGGTTTAGGACAAGTAGCTCCCAACCCGATGGTTGGTTGTGTCATCGTACTTGACACTAAAATAATTGCGGAAGGGTATCATGAGCACTATGGAGAACCGCATGCAGAGCCTAATGCTATTAAACAGGTGAGTGATGATGTTTTAAAACAAAGCACCCTTTACGTGAACCTTGAGCCTTGTTCGCATTATGGTAAAACTCCTCCTTGTGCAGATCTTATTATCAGTAAAGGCATTACAAAAGTAGTGGTTGGGAGTTTAGACCCTAATCCTTTAGTGGCAGGAAAAGGAATTCAAAAATTGAAAGATGCCGGTATTGAAGTGGTTTACGGAATTTTAGAAGAGGAATGCAAAGAATTAAATAAACGGTTTTTTACCTTTCAGGAAAAAAAACGCCCGTATATTATTTTAAAATGGGCGCAAACGAACGATGGTTTTATAAGCCAATGGCCTATTCCTGAAAACCGCGAAGATAATTGGATTACCGGAAGTAAAGGCAGGCAATTGGTGCATCAATGGCGCTCGGAAGAGCAAGCCATATTGATCGGTTACAATACATTGATAAATGATGATCCTTTTTTGACAACGCGTTTAGTAAACGGTAAAAATCCGTTAAGGTTTGTGATGAGCCGCGAGGTTGATTTTCCGAAAGAATTAAATTTATTTAATAAAGATGCTAAAACCCTTGTATTTAATTCAGTAAAAAATGAAATACAAGATAATGTAGAGTTTGTGAAAATTGATTGGAACCGGAAAGTGAAAGAAGTTTTGAATTATTGTTATACTAAAAATATAGCAAGTATTATTGTGGAAGGCGGCACCAATACTATTTATAAGTTTATGAATGAGCATACTTGGGATGAAGCACGAGTATTTATAAACCCCGATAAAGCCTTTGAACACGGCATTCCTGCACCGGAAATCAATTTGCAAAACCATATGCATAAAAACGTTGGAAATGATTTACTTTATACGATTTTAAACCGTTAATATGCTTTATCTTTTTTTGTCTATTCTTATATCAACCCTTTTTGGTATTTCCTTTAAAATTATTTCCATTAATAATATTAAGTCATTTCAGGCTATAGTTATTAATTACTTAGTAGCAGGCTCTTTAGGTTTTATTACCACTTCTTCGGATGTAACGCCCTTTAATATATTTGAACAAAAATGGATCTGGCTTGGCATAGGCTTAGGAATTGTTTTTGTGAGCAGCTTATTTGTAATAGCCGAAACTACTGCTAAATCAGGTATTTCGGTGGCACAGGTGGCAAACCGCATGGCGGTTGTGATTCCTATTTCGGTTGCTGTTTTATATTACGGCGATGCGTTAACTGTTTATAAGATCATTGGAATTGTGTTGGCAGTAGCTTCTGTTTACCTGGTTTCCCATAAAAAAGAAGAAGGTGTTATTAAGCAAAAGTTATGGTGGCTGTTTCCGCTTATTATATTTATTTGCAGCGGTATCATTGACTCTTCTATTAATTTTGCTCAGCACTTTTTATTGAGTGAAAATGATTTCGATGCATTTTTATCTGCCATTTTTATGACTGCCTTTGTATTTGGTTTCATCGTTTTACTCTACCAATTATGCATTCAAAAACAGGAATTTCAAATGAAGGCTATTCCTGCAGGACTAGCCTTAGGGGTCATTAATTTTGGTACCATGTACTTTATTATAAAGGCTCTAAACTCTAATATACTGGAGCCTTCGGCATTATTTCCTATCAATAACTTAAGTATATTAACCTTGTCAACCATCATTTCAGTATTGGTTTTTAAAGAAAAATTATCGCTTAAAAACCGGATCGGAGTAGGCTTAAGCTTACTGGCTATCTTTGTTTTAGGATTGTTGCCCCGTTTGTTCTAATGCTTTTCAGCGACACATACCTCACGGTT
>JBBRHI010000579.1:0-2455 GCA_038222995.1 Bacteroidia bacterium
AATAGTTTAATGGTGATCATGATCGTATGGATTGCTTTTGCTTTTTCGTACACAACTATGAATTTGATCATTCTCTTTAATCGGACAATTGACCAGATAAAAAAAACAGCTACAAGGGATGACGGCAGTGCAAGCTTTGTATTTATTATGATCCTGCTGGCATCTTTTGCAAGTGTATTTACAGTTTTACTTCTCATGGTTTCCTCCGATAATCAATCACACCATAAAATACTGTTCGCTGTCATTTCTATATTCGGAATGATTATATCATGGGTAATGATCCATACTGTATTCACGTTTCATTATGCGCATATGTATTATAATGACGATAAGAATGTGGCACGCGGCCTTAATTTCCCGGAAGACGATAAGCCGGATTATATTGATTTTGCTTATTTTTCTTTTGTGATCGGATGCACTTTCCAAGTGTCGGATGTAGAAATAACATCAAAAAATATAAGACGCCTGGTTTTACTTCATGGCCTTCTTTCTTTTGGGCTTAATACGTTTGTAGTTGCCTTAACTATTAATTTAATAGCAGGTTTAAGCCATTAGTATAATAATATGTAATTTTAAAAATGCGGAAACGGCACAGGATAACGATCCTGAAAGAGTGTTCGCGTCAGAAAATGTTTTTTTGAAGGTTCATCGTAATAATAAATGCCTACAAATTCTTTTTTACCATCCTTCACTTTCTTTACTTTTTTAGTATAAAAATTTATAATGAACTGCCCGTTACAACTGATTTTTCCTTTTTTTTGATCGATCAACGTAAACAGTTCGTAATCGAGGTCAATGATTAAAGAATCTTTATGCTTACCGAGAAACAAGGTTGATCCCTCAAAAACCAATGTATCTTTTTTAGTATATCGGCAAACATTAATAATTTTCTTATTTCTGTTTTTAAGTACGGATAAAATATCATTATACGTTAAATACACTTTAGTACTGTCAAAATTGAATGCAAATGTTTTAATCCCTTGCGAAAAAGATGTTACGGCAAAAAATAACAGGAGTATAGATATTATTTTTCTCATTTTAAGTATATGTGAAATATAATGCCGGCTTGCCTTACAGCAATTTATAAATACCTCACTTTAATTTCCACAGGCTTTGAATCTTCTTTTAGTATAAAAGAGAATTTATTAAAAGAGGGCTTTGTCATTCCGGTATGGTAATAATTCGAAAACCCAAATCCCTCCTTGGGCAAAAACCAACCGTAATCCATTTTGTTATTACTGTTTTCATCATCCATTAAGGCGATTCCGTAAGTTCCGGGCTTAATATCTTTACAGGTAACAACTAACACACCGTTCACGGCTATGGCTTTCGATTCTGTTTTAACAAATAACGGCTGTTCCTTTTGAAAGCTTTCGTCATTATTATAAAAGCCCAGCCATACATTGCCTGAATTGTTTCTCATACCCGTAATCGTGATTTTTAGAGTTTGCGCAAAGGCTGCTGAAGGAATAATAAATATTAAAAATAAAACGGTTAGTTTCATGTTGTTAAAGATAAAACAAAACACGTTACCTGTCAATCATCCATTTTTTTGATAAATCTATAATTCTCTTAAAACAAAATCCCCTCAATTACTCAAGGGGATTTTTAATTAGATACCGAAAATGTTTGGTATGATTGAACTACGCCTTAACAGATGCCCTGATAATATTTAAAGCGCCGCCTGCTTTAAACCACTCAATTTGCTGAGCGTTGTAGCTGTGATTTACTTTAATTTCGTCCTTACTTCCGTTATCGTGATTTAATACAATGGTTAATTGTTTGCCCGGAGCAAAAGAAGTTAAACCAATAATATCAATTACATCGTTCTCCTGAATTTTATCGTAGTCTGCTTTATTCGCAAAAGTTAAACCTAACATACCTTGCTTCTTCATGTTGGTTTCGTGTATTCGGGCAAATGATTTTACCAATACGGCGCGTACACCTAAATGACGAGGTTCCATTGCGGCGTGCTCACGTGATGAACCTTCACCGTAGTTCTCATCCCCTACAACAATACTGCCAATGCCTTGGGCTTTGTAAGCGCGTTGAACAGCAGGTACAGCATCATAAGCACCGGTTATTTGATTTTTTACTGAATCTGTTTTTTCGTTGAACGCGTTTACCGCGCCAATCAACATGTTATTGGAGATATTATCTAAATGCCCGCGGAATTTTAACCACGGTCCGGCCATAGAAATATGATCGGTGGTGCATTTTCCTTTTGCCTTAATTAAAAGTTTCAAGCCTTTTAAATCCATACCTTCCCATGCAGCGAATGGATCTAATAATTGTAAACGCTTTGAAGCTTTATCAACTAACACCTGAACTTTACTTCCATCAGCAGCCGGAGCCTGGTAACCTGCATCTTCAACAGCAAAACCTTTTTTAGGTAATTCATCACCGAAAGGAGGATCTAATTTTACTTTCTCACCCTTTTCGTTCGTTAAATAAT
>JBBRHI010000580.1:0-2450 GCA_038222995.1 Bacteroidia bacterium
CGATAACCAGGATGTGGTAAGCATGGGTACCAACGCGGCATTGATTTGTAAAAAAGTAATCATGAACAGCTATGAAGTATTGGCTATTGAATGGATGACGATTTTACAGGCTATTGATTATTTAAAAGTGCAGGATAAATTATCCTCAAAATCGAAAGATGCATACGATAAGCTCCGGAAAATATTTCCATGTTTTGTGGAAGACACTATTCGTTACAAAGAAGTAAAAGCAGTAAGGGATTACATATTTTATAATCATATAGAAGTATTATAAAACAAGGCACTAAACAGACTAATAAAACTATGGAATACGCATTAGTAACAGGCGCCAGCAGGGGCATAGGGAAGGCAATTTGCCTGCGGCTGGCAGATATGGGCTATAACATCATTATTAATTACACAAGCAATGACGAGGAGGCAAAAAAAACAGAGGCCCTGGTAAAAGCTAAAGGTGTTGATGCCGTATTAATGAAATTTGATGTGAGTATAACCGCTGAGGCTGATGCGCATATTGAAAAATGGATCGACGACAATAAAGATAAAACAATAGCCGTGCTTGTGAATAATGCCGGTATTCGCCGGGATAATTTAATGGTATTTATTAACCCGGAAGATTGGAATCGCGTAATGGATATAACGGTTAAAGGCTTTTATAATGTGACGCGGCATGTAGTTAAGCATATGTTGGGTAAACGTAAAGGACGCATTGTCAATATTGTTTCTTTATCAGGTTTAAAAGGCATGCCCGGCCAAACTAATTATTCGGCTTCTAAAGGCGCTATTATTGCTGCTACCAAGGCATTGGCACAGGAAGTAGGCAAGCGTGGCATTACCGTAAACGCGGTTGCTCCCGGGTTTATTAAAACAGATATGACACAGGATATTAATGAAGCCGATTACAAAAATATGGTTCCCATGAACCGCTTTGGTGAGCCGGAAGAGGTAGCAGGTGTGGTAGCATTTTTGGTGGGTAAAGATTCTACCTATGTTACAGGGCAAGTTATATCCGTAAACGGAGGACTATACAGTTAATGAATTAATGAAATAGAGATCGTTGAGTTATTCAATAACCCTCTAACTCATCAAATCAAAATTAATAAAATGAACAGAGTAGTAATAACAGGAATAGGCGCCTGGAGTTGTTTAGGGAAAACATTAGAGGAAGTTAATAACTCTTTATTTACCGGAAAATCAGGAATTATAGTTGATCCGGCCCGTAAAGAAATGGGCTACCGTAGCGCTTTAACAGGCTTTGTGGAACGTCCGCAATTAAAAGGATTATTGGACAGAAGACAGCGCATTGGCATGGCTGAGCCGGCCGAATACGCTTATATGGCAACATTAGAAGCGTTGAAGGTAGCGGGCATTGAGCAGGACTTTATAGATAAAAATGAGGTTGGCATTATTTACGGGAACGATAGTGTAGCCGGAGCTACCATTGAAGCTAACGATATTGTAAGAGCAAAAAAAGACACGACTCTTTTAGGATCAGGCGCTATTTTTCAAACGATGAATTGTACGGCAACCATGAATTTAAGTACTATTTTTAAATTGAAAGGCATTAACTATACTCTTGGGGCTGCCTGTGCAAGCGGCTCCCACTCTATAGGCATGGGATATCTAATGATTAAATGGGGATTACAACAACAGGTAATTTGCGGAGGAACACAAGAAATAAATAATTATACATTCGGCGCATTCGACGGCTTAAGCGCTTTTTCGGTAAAAGAAGGGGAACCTGCAAAAGCTTCAAGGCCTTTTGATAAAGACCGCGACGGGCTAATACCGAGCGGAGGGGCGGCAACTGTAATTTTAGAAAGTTTGGAGTCTGCACAAAAGCGCGGAGCCACCATATTAGCCGAATTACTGGGATATGGTTTTTCGAGTAACGGAGAGCATATCAGTAATTCAAGTGTCGACGGGCAAACACGCTCTTTGGCGATGGCATTAAGAGAAGCAAATATTCAGGCAAAAGATGTCGATTACATTAATGCACATGCCACATCAACGCCCGGCGGCGATAAGGTAGAAGCTCAGGCTATTTATTCTATTTTCGGAGAACACAACACACCGGTAAGCTCTACAAAGTCTATGACGGGCCATGAGTGCTGGATGGCGGGTGCAAGCGAAATAGTGTACTCTACCTTAATGATGCAAAATGACTTTATTGCACCTAATATAAATTTTGAAAATCCCGATGAAGATTCGCAGAAATTAAACATTATTGCGGAAACTAAAAAGGCGAATTTAAACACCGTATTATCTAATTCTTTTGGCTTTGGCGGGACAAATTCGACTTTGATAATCAAAAAATTTGCCTAATTTTGTATAGACAAATTTAGAATACGGTTTACAAAAGAATAATATGACAGAATCAGAGATTATAAAAACGGTGAACAGCTTTTTGGTTGAAGAATTTGAAGTAGATGAGGCTAAAATTACACCTGATG
>JBBRHI010000581.1:0-2440 GCA_038222995.1 Bacteroidia bacterium
CGGCCGCGGAAGATCCGTTACCAATGGACTAACTATTACAATACGCCCGAATTGTTATATACCTTAGGGATGTATGCCGATTCATTAAAAGAGCAAGCGCAGCACTTAACCTGGCAAATTAATATAATGCCGGGGAAGGAACATCCGTTAAAAACACTGGTTGCCGTAAAGTTTGACTTAACCTATGCAGACCAATCGTTTATAGATACTACCTTGCAAAACGGGGATGCCTTGTTATTAAATGAAAGTAAAAATCCATATTCAAAACCCATTGAACTTAACACAGCTCACTTGCAAAACCGAAATATATACGGTTATATAACCTTAAAAGGTTCCGCACAATCAAACGCTTTGGTAGTGTGCAATATTAAACATGCCGACGGTTCAGAAGCCTCCTTTTATTTCCCGTTGAACCGGTACTTATTATATAACAACCAATGGCAACAAATTCCTTACTGGTTTAACACTCATAGTGTTACTCCCGGCGATACAGTAAGGTTATTTTTAATGAATGCCGCAAAGGGCAATGCGTTTGTAAAAGAATTTAAAGCGGAGTGTTTTAAGTAAAGTAATATGAAGCATTTTATTTTATTAATAAGCTATTGTTTTGTTTCGGGGCTTGAACTATGACAACCGGGTTATAAATTAAAGGAAGTAACTACAAAAAATTGATTGCATTCTTAAGAGGGTTGATTTTATCAGCGAAAATTGTCCGCCGAAAAACATAAGCGTTCGAAGTACTTTTAGCTTCAAAGTATTAAAAACAATCATTTATACTTCGAAATATTTATTCAATCCTTTTCGCTTTCAGTACAAGACCTGTCGAAATGATGGTAAGATCATACGTACGTGTCTGAGCATTTAATGTAAATAAATATCCGTCTTTTGAAGCAGGATCAAAAAAGAAAGTAGTTTCGCTGTCAGGAGCTATTTCCGTTACTTCTCCATATTTATCGGTAATTGCTAAGCGCTTATTTTTTTCTAAAGTAATGCTAAAGGTCTGCGTATAATCTGCTTCTAAAGCAAACTTACCGGTATATTTTAGTAATGTTTCAGCCGGTACCGGTATTTCTTTGCGGTTTATTTTATGAGGAACTGTATAAGGCTTGCCGGCAACAATACTTATAATATCACCGGTTAATTCCATGATCGGTATATCGGTGTAGTTTGCCGTAAAAATAAAGGTGACGCCGGTCTTTAAATTTTTATATAAATAAGATCTGTAGCCCGGCCGGCCTCCTGCTTGCACCAAGGTGCTGTCTTGATTGAACATTTTTATAGCAAGTGATTTTTTTAAATAGTTACCCGACATAAACTGATTGCTAAAGCTGTAGAGATCACCGATCGTTGAAAGGTAATTACCGGTTTCAAAACGGTTCACGCTTTTTTTAGAGGACGGCACTATTTTCCCTTCTTCATTATTAAAACCGTAAGCAAAATCAATAACGGTTTGTGTAGCATTAAATTCAGACGTGTGTTTCAAGCGCATCTTATCAAAAATGTTTTTTTGAATAAATTCAATATACCCTTTTGGTGAAGCCTTATCAATAATGTAATGCAACAGAAAATAACCCACATTAGAATAAAGTGTTTTTGTTCCCGGTTCAAATTGCAGCTTTTCTGCTTTTGCCAACTCTACAATTTTAGCTAACGATAAGCTGTCGTAGCTTTCATAATTGGCAAGCTCGCGCGGCAGACCCGATTGGTGATGCATTAAGTACTCAACGGTTATTTTGTTGCCTTCCGGGAAACCGGGAATAAATTTATCTACCTTATCATTAAGCGTAATAGTGTTTGATTCTACCAGCTTTAAAATGCTGTATTTAATAAATACTTTAGAAACGGAGGCAATTATAAAACGGCTGGCTTTAGTAACAGTCAGGCTGTCTGTTTGCCCTTTTATAACATAGGTGTTGTTAAGAATCACCTTCCCGTTTTTGGAAACAATCACATTCCCGTTAAAATTTTTAAGATCGGTTAAAGCGGTAAAGCATTGGTTAAGCTTAAAGGGTATGCCGGTCGTATCCGTTTGCCCAAAGAGGCTTACACTAAGTAACAGAAAATAAAAGGAAAGTAGTTTTGACATAAAATACATTTATAACTTCATCTCTACCTAAAATCTTAAAACCCTTTCACATTAATCGCATTTCCGTCTATCATCGTCACGCGTTTACCCATTTTTTTTTGGATCACTTTAAAGTGATGTTCTTCTTCCGGGCTTATTAAAGAGATGGCTTCTCCCGAGGCTTCGGCCCTTCCTGTTCTTCCGATGCGGTGAATGTAGTCTTTAGGAGAGCGCGGTAATTCGTAATTAATAACGTAAGGCAAAAATTTAATATCAATACCGCGCGCCATTAAATCGGTGGCAACCAATACTTTTACCATGCCTTTTTTAAAGAAGTTCAAGGCTTCTGTTCTTCCTTCCTGTCTTTTCTTACTG
>JBBRHI010000582.1:0-2436 GCA_038222995.1 Bacteroidia bacterium
CTGTCGGAATTTCTAAAATTTTTAATTCTTCAATTTTATATTCCCAACCATAAATATGCTTAAATGTTTTTCCAACATATTTTTCATATTCATGAATAAGTTGTAAAGCATTAGGGTGCGTCATAAGAACTATTTGAAATAAGGCCAACAACCCCATTCAAAGTTAATTCCACCATATAACTAAGGCTTATCGTCGTTTTAGAGTATAATACACCACGTTTTTTCCGACAACCTCACCGGTATTACAGTTAAACCGGTTCCGTTTAACCTTAATTTGTTAAAAAAAGCTACGCGCTATACGCTTTACCCCTGTGCTTATTTATTCCTTTAACTGCCGTGTTAAAGAATTTAAAAAAAGAATCTAAACGGGAAACCATTGATTAAACTAATTGGGTACCGATTTACAAATCAGTAAAAAAGGTAACACAGGCATCATTCAGCATGGTTTTCAGCATTTGATTATGATGCTCTGTATTCTTTTTATCAAAAAATATACTGATGTTATTTCCTTCTACAGTTATTTTTTCAGCTTCCAACAGGTATCTTTTATACATATCTGACTTTTCAAATTTAGTATATGCTAAAGTCCCTTCCTCTGTCATATTACACGTACTGCACTCCCTGAACGATGTAACATTTACTAAATTTTTACTCGCTAAATAATTTATAGCTGCAAAAATCAAATTATTCGGAATCTTTTTCCCGAATGAATCTTCCCATTCATTGGCTTTGTAAACAGTAAGATTTCTAAGGCTTCCGGTACGTTCATTATAAATTTTTTGCAGTAAAAGGTAAGCAGGATAATGGTAGTTCATTGAGTTTAGGCTAAGAATTTGTAAAGCTTAAAGCTACGGTAATACTTCTTACGCCTTCTTTTTAGTTATAAGCAATTACTGTATTTCAAATTAATGTGCCTCCATAATCTTAAATGTTGAAAACTTAAAAAAAAGTAAATTCAAAAAATCCCTTGAAAGCCTTTACAGGCAAAGGAAAAAGTGTTTTGTTCTTCATTCTGAAATTATGAATGTTGTTAATAGTTTGTTTATTAACAAAATAGTATTACCTTTGCACCGCAATTAGATTTAATATTTGCATCCAAACATTGTGATCGTGCCTACGACGGGCTATAAATGTTCACAGCTACTGCGGAAATTAAATCTCGTTAAGCAGCTAGTAATAATAATTTAAACAAAAACAAATGACATTTCAAGACTTAGGCTTGGAGCCAATGCTCCTTAAAGCCGTGACCGAAATGGGCTTCGAAAATCCTACGCCCATTCAAGAACAAACCATTGCCCAGTTGCAAGGAAAATCAACGGACATCGTTGCATTAGCACAAACGGGCACAGGAAAAACAGCAGCTTTCGGCTTACCGTTGCTTGCCAAATTAAATTTAAGTGACCGCTCTACGCAGGCATTAATATTAGCTCCAACGCGTGAGCTGTGTATGCAAATCACTAAAGACATCGTTAACTACTCTAAGTACCTGAGCGGTTTAAAAGTAACTGCTGTATACGGCGGCGCTCCTATTATGGGCCAGATCCGCGACGTAAAAGCAGGTTCACAAGTTATTGTGGCAACTCCCGGCCGTTTGATCGATATGATCGATCGTAAGGCAATCGACTTATCTCATGTAGATATTGTTGTATTGGATGAGGCTGATGAGATGTTGAACATGGGCTTTAAAGATGATTTAGATTCTATTTTAAGCAACACCCCTCCAACAAAAAACACCTGGTTATTTTCTGCAACCATGCCCCGCGAAGTAGAGCGTATCGCAAGCAAATACATGGAAAACCCTTTATCGATTGCTGTAGGTAACCGTAACCAGGGAGCCGAAAACATTGAGCACATTTATTACCAGGTGCAGCAGCGTGACCGTTATGCGGCTTTAAAACGTATTGCTGATTTTTACCCGGATATATTCGGGATTGTTTTTTGCCGTACAAAAGCAGAAACACAGGATGTAGCCGATCAGTTAATTAAAGACGGTTATAACGCAGATGCTTTACACGGCGACCTTTCGCAGGCACAACGTGATTTAGTAATGAAACGTTTCCGCAGCCGCACCTTACAAATGTTAGTAGCTACCGATGTTGCAGCGCGAGGTATTGACGTTAATGATGTAACGCATGTTATTAATTATAATTTACCGGAAGAAGCTGAAAACTACACACACCGAAGCGGACGTACAGGCCGTGCGGGTAAATCAGGTATCGCTATAGCTATTGTTACTCCCAGAGAAGCAGGAAAAATAAGAGATATTGAACGTATTATTCAGAATAAATTTACAAAAGCAGATGTACCGACAGGTGTAGATGTTTGTGAAAAACAGTTATTCCACTTAGTACATAAATTACATAATGTAGAAGTGAAAGATGATGAGATTGAAAAATACCTTCCGAAAATTTATGACGAATTAAAAGATTTATCTAA
>JBBRHI010000583.1:0-2420 GCA_038222995.1 Bacteroidia bacterium
TGATAAAATGATGATAACGGTCACCAAGCCATTGGAAAGTGCCGTGAAAAAAGTAAAAGGGGTAACCGTAGTAAAAACAAACACAAGTAGGGGAGCCTCAACGATTGATGTTTTTTTTGAATGGGGAGTTGATATTTATAATTCAAAAGCTCAGTTAGAAAGCAGGATTAATGAAATTAGGAACTTTTTACCGCAGGGTGTAAACATTACTTCTGAAGCAATGAACCAATCTGTTTTCCCTGTTTATGGTTTAACATTGGAAAGTGAAGTACACAGCCAGGTTGCATTGAGAGACGAAGCTAACTTAGTACTAAGGCCTTTATTATCTCAAATAAAAGGAATATCAAACGTTATTGTGAGAGGAGGGAAAGCAAAAGAATATGTTGTGATCCCTGATGCCGTTAAATTATCCTCATTAGGTTTAACGCCGGCATCTCTTATCAACACGTTTAATAACAATAATTTTGTTTTATCAAACGGTTATTTATCCGATTATAAAAGGCTTTATTTAAGTCTTACAGACACAAGAGTAAGTGATGTTAACGAGTTAGAGAATGTCATTTTAAAAAATGACGGCAATCGTATTGTCAGGCTAAAGGATGTTGCTAAAATTGAGATACAGGAACAACAGGAATTTATTAAAATTAATTCGAATGGCGGAAGTGCTGTTCTTATTGATCTTGTAAAGCAATCAGGTGTTAACTTATTGGAGTTTTCAAAAGATGCTGAAATTAAAACAAGCGAGATCAGAAAATTATTACCGAAAGGCTATCGCCTAAAATCTTATTATAATCAAAGTGCATTTGTTGGAGACAGTGTTCATAGCGTTGTTAAAACTATTTACGAGGGTTTGTTTTTAGCCATTATAGTAATGGTGCTTTTCCTGCGTTCTTGGAGAGCAAGCTTAGTAGTAATGCTGACTATTCCTGTAACCCTTGCGTTTACGTTGATAGTATTAAACAGTGTTGGTATAACTATCAATATTATGTCGTTGGGCGCCATTGCTGCATCAATAGGTTTAATTATAGATGATGCAATCGTTATCATTGAACAGATTTACAGGGGACACGAAGAGCATCCTGAAAAAGACCGGTTCACAATAGTTAAAGAGTCTATTAAAGATCTATTTCCTGCCATGGTTGGTTCGTCTTTAGCTACCATTGTTATTCATTTTCCGTTTCGGTTAATGAGCGGGTTGGCCGGTTCATTTTTTAAAGAATTATCAGATACGATGCAAATAACCATGATAACTTCATTTTTGGTGACATGGTTATTATTGCCGGTATTTCATCTTTTAATCGGGTATAAAGCCTCTTTTAAACCACACCATCATAATGCCGATGTTGCCGTAAATAAATTACGATGGCTTACATGGTTTTTTAAAAAACCGGCAGTATCATTTTTGTTTATTATGACGTTGGGTGGTTTTGCCTGGTGGGCATCAGCAAAACTGGAAACCGGGTTTTTGCCCGACCTTGATGAAGGCTCTATTGTATTGGATTATTTTTCCCCGCCCGGAACTGCTTTAGAAGAAACAGACCGGCTTTGCAGGGAAATGGAGAAAATCATATTAAAACATCCTGATGTAGAAACGTATTCGCGGAGAACAGGTACTGCTATGTCTTTCCGCTCTGTACAGCCAACAGAAGGCGACTACTTGATCCAGCTTAAAAAAGACAGGAAAAAAAATACGTTTGAAGTGATTTCAGATTTAAGAAATGAGATCGGAGCTTCCGTTCCGGTAATGGATATTTCTTTCGGCCAACGGATCTCTGATTTATTAGGTGATTTAATGAGCACATCCAAGCCCATTGAAATTAAAATATTTGGTGACGATTATTCTGTACTTCGAGATCTATCGGCAAAAGCAGAGCCGATTATTCAACACATTAAAGGTATTGCAGATGTTAATAATGGAATGGTAACGGCCGGGCCGTCTTTAATGTTTATTCCTGATCAGGAAAAATTAAATCAATATAAAATTACTTTAACAGATTTTCAAATTCAATTATCCGCTTATACAGGTGGAATTCCTTTAGGCATGAATTCAAATATGCCTATGCCGTCGCCCGCCCAGGCTGCTATGACGGGTGGTATACAAGTTGGCCAGTTGCAGGATGGAGAACAAATGCGCAGAATTATTATGCGTTTTATAAATTATGAAAACAATGATCTTGAAACCTTAAAACGTACATTAATTTTTTTACCGGATGGTACAACCAGGCCCTTATCTTTTTTTTGTGCTGTTAACATAATACCCGGAGAGGTTGAACAACGAAGAGAAGATTTAAAATCGGTGATTGCTGTAACCGCTCGTTTAGATAATAGGGATTTAGGAAGCGCCATTCAGGAAATAAAAACAAAATTAAATTCTGAATTACCTTTGCCGCATGGCTACACGATTGTTTACGGCGGTGCCT
>JBBRHI010000584.1:0-2419 GCA_038222995.1 Bacteroidia bacterium
TTAAATTTTCTGATACTTCCACTGCTTCGGGCATATCAAGCATCTGAATTTTTTTATGCATCAATGCTTCCACTTCCTTTTGCATCGGCAGATTGGCTTTAGTAATAAAGCTAATGGCAATCCCCGTTTTATCCGCCCTTCCTGTCCTTCCTATGCGATGTATATAGGCATTAGGATCTTTCACAGGCATATCAAAATTAATCACATGCGTTACATCTTTTAGATCTAACCCACGCGCAATTACATCGGTTGCAATCAACATACGGTGTGTGCCATCGTCAAACTGTTTAACCGCGCTGAAACGCTGAGGTTGTGATTTATTAGAGTGGATCACACCGATATCCTGTGCAAATCCGGTTTCTAATTCTTTATAAATTTCATCCGCTATTTTTTTATTCTTTACAAACAATAGCACTTTTGTAAAATCTTTTTCAGTCTGCAATAAAAATTCAAGCAAATTTACTTTTGTATAAAAATTAGGGACAGAATAGGCTTGTTGAATAATTTTTTCTAACGGCGTTCCCCTGCTGATCAATTCAATGTATTCCGGTTTTTTGAAATGGTTTTCAATCATCAATTCCACATCTTCATTCAACGTAGCTGAAAACATCAGGTTTTGACGCTTCTCAGGTAAGATATCCAAAATTTTAGTAAGCTGAGCGCGAAATCCTAAGTTTAACATCTCATCCACTTCATCGATTACTAATTTTTGAATGCCGGTAAATTGTAAAGTTCTGCTTAAAGTTAAATCAATTAATCTTCCCGGTGTTGCTACTAAAATATCAAGCCCGTCGTACACTTGTTGTTTTTGGGTATTAATATTTGAAGCACCGTACACTCCGAGACATCTTACGCGCATGTATTTGCTTAATTTCTCTATCTCTCCTACAACCTGTACTACCAGCTCCCTTGTGGGCACTACAATTAATACACGCGGCGCACGTTGTTCAGAGTAGGTTAATTGTCTTAAAATAGGAAGTAAATACGAAAACGTTTTTCCTGTACCTGTTTGTGCAATACCAACGGCGTCACGCCCCGACATGATTACCGGAAATGCTTTTTCCTGGATAGGGGTCGGTTTTTCAAAACCTATGTCGCTTAGGGCGTTTAGTAATGGTTTGGTAAGGTTAAGGTCTTTAAACGTTGTCATGCTTGGTAATTTTGGCAAAGATACGCTAAAAAACTTTGTTTCCCGCAGATCGCTGATCCCGCAAATGACTAAGGTATATTATTTTGTGAATCCGGATCGTCATTATCTTTATTAACTTTTTAGAGTTTCCTTAAGGGTTCCAATAAATATTCTAACCCGTTGGATTTAATTTCGTAGATAGTTGCCAGTTGCATGCCCAGCTTGCCTTCCGGGAAGCCTCCTTTTCTCATAAACCATTCAAGGTAAGATACAGGCAGGTCGGCTAAAATTCTACCTTGGTATTTACCGAAGGGCATTTTCAGTTTAACGAGGTCCAGTAATATCTCTGAATTATGCATGGGGGATTACGCTTTTTTCTGCTTACGTTTTTTACTCCAATAATTATAGCCGATTAATGCAAGAATAAATATCAATACCGGTATTTTCCAGGACACAAGCCCGTCTTCGCCTACGTAGCACATAAAGCGATCCCAACGGAATTTTCCGTCGTGCGAATTTTTGGTTAATGAACCTAATACAGATTTACCGGAGATCGGATTGTTTTTAGGGTCTTTCATACTGAACCATACAAATACCGGACGGCCAACGACATGATCAAACGGTACAACTCCCCAGCTGCGGCTGTCTGCGGAGTTATGACGGTTATCACCCATCATCCAATAATAATCCTGCTTAAACGTATAGGAAGTAATAGGCTTCCCGTCGTATAATACATTGGCACCTGATTTAGTAATATGATGGATTCCGTTATCGTAAGTGCTTAGCATTTTTTCATACAAGCAAATATTTCCGGTATCAACAGCTATTGTCATACCCTCCGTTGGTAAAGTGAGAGGGCCGAAGTTGTCATTGTTCCATGGATAGCGGGGATTGTGAGGGAAAATACTTTGATTGTATTCTCCTTTTGGTGCTACTTGTTTTTTTACTTCCAATACATTAGGAATCGCTTTTATTTTTCCGGCCACATCTTCCGGCATATTCATCATGTAATACACAGTATCGCCTGTAGGGCCTTGAATAGCGCCTCTAACGCCTGCTTCCGTTACATAAATATCATGATCATCTAAAAATGCTTCATTCATTGCATAACGTTGCTGACCTGTTTCAGGATCGCCTTCCAGCCGATCAAATAAATGGGTATAGGTTTTTACATCATAAAAGTGTTGCGCATGCTCCGGCATAGCTTGTTTTTTATCATTGATGTAAATTTCCCCGTCTTTTATTTCAAGCTTATCTCCGGCAATTGCCACGCAGCGTTTTACATAATGC
>JBBRHI010000585.1:0-2417 GCA_038222995.1 Bacteroidia bacterium
TTAATAGGACCCGATGATTGGACAAAAATGCCCCCAACGCTTGAATATGCAGGCACCGTGAAAATGTTGGCAGACCATACCTGGGATATATTAAGTAAAGCCGATAATTCCTAAATTAAAGAACTTAAAACCAAAATTTCAGTACCAACGTTAATACACCTATATGAAAAGAACTGCGCACTTATTTATTACTACGTTGGTTATTGTTTTAAGTTTAAACTCTTGCCTGCTATTTCAACCTTCCGCAAAAAAGCTCTATAAGCGCGCAGTAGCTGCCCATTCGCAATATGATGCCGTAATAGTGCCGGGCGTGCCTTTTGTAGCCCCTGCCTGGGACATGACTATGCAGATGAGGGTATTATGGGCCGTAAATCTTTATAAAAGAGGATTGACCAAAAAACTGATTATGAGCGGTGGCTCAGTCTATTCGCCTTATGTAGAAGGACAGATCATGAAATTATATGCTGTATCATTAGGAGTGCCCGAAGAAGATATTATTGTGGAAGATAAAGCCCAACACAGTACCGAAAATATATGGTACAGCTACAAGCTGGCAAAATCAATGAATTACAATACCATAGCTTTAGGGACGGATCCTTTTCAAACCAGGATGCTTTACCGGTTTGGCAAAAAACGTTTAAAACAATTACGTTATTTACCGGTGTTGTTTGATACGTTAAGGACTTTGCCGCATACCGATCCTGAAATTAAATATGAACCGTATAAGATCGAAAAATTTACTCCCATTACCGAAACGCAAAGCTTTTGGTACCGCTTAAGGGGGACTATGGGCAAACACATTGATTTTAATGAAAAATAATTTGAAAGAAGCCTCTTATTCTTTAAATTTACTTTGTAATTCCGTGAAGAGAATACTTGCCGATGAAACCAATTTTTTTATTTATTACCTTATTCCTTTTATCAACCGCTTCTTTTTCGCAATCAGAAGAAGGATTGGTGAAATGGCTTACTCTTAAAGAAGCGCAAGACCTTAACAAAAAACAACCTAAACCCTTTATTATTGATGTATATACCGATTGGTGCGGCTGGTGTAAGCATATGATGAAAACCACCTACTCCAACCCCAACGTTGCCAATTACATTAATACTTTTTATTACCCGGTTAAATTTAATGCGGAAACAAAAGATACTATAGAGTATAACGGCAAAATATATAAGCCTACTTCGCCTGCCCCTAAAACCGCTCATGAATTGGCTATTAAATTTTTAGGAACAAGTTTAAGCTACCCTTCCACCATTTTTGTAACAAATAACTTTGAGTACAATTTACTGTCGCAAGGCTATTTGGAAGAAAAGAAAATTGAGCCTTTGCTGGTATATGTAGTAGAAAATATCTTTAAATCGACCGGCTACGAAGATTATGCAAAACAATTTGAGCACACATTTTATGACACTAATTTTGTGAAAGCCCCGGTAAAAATTTATTCTTATAAGGAAATTGAAAAGCTGCAAAAAAAGAAACCGAAGAAAGTACTTATAAATATTTACGCGGGTTTTTGTAATTCATGCAAAGTACAAACCTATACTACCTTTAAAGATACTGCTATTGCCAACTATATAAATGCACATTATTACTTAATGAACTATGATGCCGAAAGCGCAGACACTATTTATTTTAAGGGAGAAAAATGCTTTAAGACACTTGTGAACGGCTATCCCTTTAACACCTTTGCTTTAAGGGCAACTAACAACAGGTTGAGTTTCCCTGCAGTTGCGGTATTAGATGAAAAAGAAAATACACTGGATGCTTTAAATTCGTTTTTAACCCCGGGTAGCTTACTTCCTATTTTAAAATATTATTCGGAAGATAAATTTAAAACGGTTGCCTGGCCCGATTATATAAAGGCTTATAATGAAAAGAAAGGTAAGTAAAATTAAAACTCAAATTTATATCCTATTCCTTTAATGGTTTTGATATAATTATCTCCAAGTTTTTCGCGCAGTTTACGCACATGCACATCGATCGTTCTGTCGCCAACTACCACTTCATCGCCCCACACCTGCTCTAAAATATATTCGCGTGTAAATACCTTACCGGGCTTGCTGGCAAGTAAAGACAATAACTTAAATTCTTTTTTAGGAAATGAGATCTCTACATCGTTTTTATAAACCATGTATTTTTCTTTATCAATTTTAATTCCGCCTAAATCAACTTCTGTAGGTTTCTGCTGCTCCGGAGAATACCTTCTTAACAATGCTTTTATTCTGCTGATAAATACCCTGGGCTTTATAGGCTTGGTAATATAATCATCGGCACCTACTTCAAAGCCTGCTATTTGTGAATAATCTTCGTTGCGTGCACTTAAAAAAGCGATCATAACATCTTTAAGCGCCGGAATGTCCCTAATTTCACGGCATGTATCAATACCATCCATTTCAGGCATCATTACATCCAA
>JBBRHI010000586.1:0-2413 GCA_038222995.1 Bacteroidia bacterium
AACCTTGAAACTATTAAGGCTGAACTGAACCTTGAGAATATTAACGCCGGCAAATTATTTGAGCAATTCGAAAACTTCGGACAGCAGGCCATCCGGGATAACCACATAAAAGGGAAGATCTCGGTGAATGCAACTTTTGATACAAAGCTTGACGAAAAGATGGAGATTATTCCGGCATCTATGTCGGGCGATGTGAGCCTGAAATTAAAAGACGGGCATTTATTGAATTACGAACCGCTGCAAAATATTTCAAACTTTATATTCCATAACAGGGATTTTAATGATGTGACGTTTTCTGAAGTGAATGAATCTTTTAAATTGAAAGGGTATGAAATGCAGATAGAAGAATTAGAAATTGCTTCCAATATTTTGAATTTATTTGTAAGCGGTACCTATAATTTTAAAACGCAATCAAATATTAATTTAATAATTCCCTGGAGTAACCTGAAGAGAAGAGGTAAAAATTATATCCCCAAGAGTTCGGGTTTAAGTGCCGATGACGCAAAAGGTTTAAAGCTTAATTATGCAGGAACACCTAAAAAAATGAAACTGAGTTTAGGCCATAAAGGGCAAAAAGATAAAACTTAACATTCAGGTAACATATTCGTTAACTTAACTTAAATTAAGTTGAGTTAATTTGTTACATGAAATTTACATTGAGCTTTATTTTGTGTGTTTTACTGTTGTCAGCCCGCGCTTATGCAGGTGAGCCTTCAAAGGGTACAGTAAAGACTATCATGATAAAAGGGAAAATTCAGGATTCGAAAAACAATGAGTCTTTGGCAGGGGTTAAAATTGAATGTGCCGGGTGCCAAAAAGTAATTTATTCAGACCTTGAAGGGAATTTTTTCATGTATTTACAGGTAGATACCAAACAGGATGTAAAACTTGAGTTTACCCAAGTAGGGTATACCCCTAAAACCCTTTGTTTACAGGAGCTCAGCTCGGGATCAGCTAATCCGGTGATCGATTTAGAATCCGAATAAGAAAATCTCAATGTAAAGTTAAGGTTATTTTTTTGTTATTTTTGTAACATTATTTGTCGTTTTTAGGTATTATTGTACTGGAATCCAAAGAGATTTTCAAGTAACACATTAATATCTGAATTATGAAAACTTTAATCCTCACCTGTTGCCTGTTATTAAGCTTACTCACCAATGCACAAAACGGCCTTACGTATAATATTGTTTATAAAGACGGACTTTACTCTCAGAATGATGCCGCATATACAGGAAAATATACAGCTTATTATGAAAGCGGTTACGTAAAAGAAGTACTTAACATTAAAGACGGCAAGCTTAACGGAGAAGTGACAAGGTACTACGAGAACGGAAAAAAAATGGAATCGGGGCAATACGAAAATAATTTAAAATTCGGTTTATGGACTCGCTACAACTCCGCAGGTAACGTTACCGCAGAGGCATCCTATAAAAATGACAAAAAAGACGGAACCTGGTTGGTTTATGACGATAAAGGGTCTAAATTATTTAAAATGGAATATAAAGACGGAGAAAAAACAGGAACCTGGTTTCAATGGGACGAAGCGGGTATCGTTATAAAAACAACTTCATATAGCGCCATGTAATTAGAATTATTTGTGCTATATCATAAAAAAGCCGCTTACACTAAGCGGCTTTTTTATGCACTTGATTTGATGTTTGTAATTTATAAATTATTTAAACCTGCACGCCAATAACCAGTATATCATCCACCTGGTCTAAAGTTCCTTGCCATTCATTTAAAGAGGAGTTAAGGAGTTTTTTTTGTTCATTAAACGGTAGGTCTGCATTTTTTAAAAGCGTTTCTTTAAATTGTTTATGCATAAATTTTTTACCTAAAGGCCCTCCAAACTGGTCAGGGAACCCGTCAGAAAAAGTGTAAATTTTATCTCCGGGTTGCAGCTGAACGGTATGGCTTGTAAATGGTTTATAGTCGTGATAAAAGCCGCAAGGCTGCTTATCGGCTTTATATATACTTAACATGGTGTCGCCTAGTGTATTAATAATGTACAAGGGATTATTGGCAGATGAATAATGCAATTCTCTTTTAGCTTTGTCTATTACGCAAATGGTAATATCCATGCCGTCCTTACTCTCTCCAAAGTTGCCGTTTTGCCTTAAAGTGCCGATTATTTTATCACGCATCAAATCAAGAATCATCCCGGGATCGGTTACTTTTTTCGCTTCTACTATTTCATCTAAAAAGGAAAGGCCGAGCATGGTCATAAAGCCTCCGGGAACTCCGTGTCCCGTACAATCGGCTGTTGCATAATAGTGCATGTTGTTTTTTTCGTGCATCCAATAAAAATCGCCGCTTACAATATCTTTCGGTTTAAACAATACAAAGCTGTCTTTAAAATAAGCACTAAATTGTTCTTCACTTGGTATTAATGATCGCTGAATGCTTCGTGCAT
>JBBRHI010000587.1:0-2411 GCA_038222995.1 Bacteroidia bacterium
CTCTTTTGTAAAAAAAGTAATTGTTACCAAGCGCACCCATGTGGCCGTTACGATGCAACCCAACAGGGATGTATGGCTGGATGATGAACTGAAAAAGGTGAGTGAAGCCGGGTTGACGGATTATAAAGCGGAAGTAATGGATGCGGAAGATCCCTTATTTATCTTGTACACATCAGGCTCTACCGGTAAGCCTAAAGGGGTAGTACATACTATAGGCGGATATATGGTTTGGGTTAATTATACTTTTGTAAATGTATTTCAATACAAACCCGGACAAATACATTTTTGTACGGCAGACATTGGCTGGATAACCGGGCACAGCTATAGTGTGTACGGTCCTTTAAGTGCGGGGGCAACATCCCTTTTATTTGAAGGAGTTCCTACATGGCCTGATGCCGGTAGGTTTTGGGAGATCGTTGATAAACACAAGGTTGATATTTTATATACGGCCCCTACCGCTATCCGCAGCTTAATGGGCTTTGGGCTAGAACCTTTGAAAGATAAAAAATTAACTTCTTTAAAAGTACTGGGCTCTGTTGGAGAACCTATTAATGAAGAAGCGTGGCATTGGTACCACACTAATATAGGTAAGGAACAATGCCCCGTGGTTGATACTTGGTGGCAAACGGAAACCGGGGGCATCATGATCTCCAATATTGCAGGCGTTACTCCCGAGAAACCGTCTTTTGCTACTTTACCCTTGCCGGGTGTACAGCCATGCCTGGTAGATGAGGCGGGTAAAGTGATTGAAGGCAATGATGTGAGTGGAAATTTATGTATTAAATTCCCATGGCCGGGCATGATACGCACCACTTACGGTGATCATGAGCGGTGCAAGCAGGCTTATTTTTCAACTTATGAAAATATGTATTTTACCGGAGACGGTTGTATGAGAGATAGCAACGGCAATTATAAAATTACCGGGCGTGTAGATGATGTATTAAATGTAAGCGGGCATCGTATTGGGACCGCGGAAGTAGAAAACGCTATTAATATGCACGACGCAATTATTGAAAGCGCTGTTGTAGGCTATCATCATGATATTAAAGGGCAAGGTATTTATGCTTATGTGATTTGTGATGCCGGCAAAACAGGAAATGATAAAATAAAGCAGGAAATTATTGCCATGGTAACTAAAATGATCGGGCCAATAGCGAAACCCGATAAAATTCAGTTTGTGCCGGGCTTACCAAAAACACGATCCGGCAAAATTATGCGCCGCATTTTAAGAAAAATTGCAGAAGGCGATGTAGGAAACTTAGGTGATACCAGCACGTTGCTTGATCCTGCGCTAGTTGATATTATTAAGGATACGGCGGTTTAGTTAACGCGTAATAACATAAACAATTTTATATAGGTGCCCTATTAAAGGAAGGCCATTAAAAATTATTTAATTTCATTCAAGCTCTTCATTACTTTCTCTTTCAGCTCTTCTTTAAATAAAATAAGCTTATCGTATATCGCTTTATCTTGGCAACCTAATATTTGCGCCGCTAAAATGCCTGCGTTTTGTGCGGCATTAACAGCTACTGTAGCCACAGGTACGCCATTCGGCATTTGCACTATAGATAATAATGAATCCCAGCCGTCGATAGAATTACTTGATTTTACGGGAACGCCGATAACGGGTAACGCGGTTAAAGAAGCAACCATGCCGGGTAAATGCGCTGCGCCGCCTGCGCCTGCTATAACCACTTTTAAGCCGTTAGCATAAGCGTTTTTAGCGTATTCGAACATCCGTTCAGGCGTGCGATGTGCAGAAACAATTGTTACTTCGTGAGGGATATCCAATTTTTTTAAAAACTCAGCCGCTTCGTTCATGATCTTAAGATCGCTGCTGCTGCCCATTATAATACCTACCATGTTATTTAATTAGAGAGTGAATTAATTAATAAGAACCGATTCAAATATTAAGAAATAATTTTTACTATATCTTTTACCGTGATTGCCTTCTTTTTAGCCAAATTCAAATCATCGTCAATTACCGTTATATGCCCCATTTTACGAAACGGCTTCGTCGTTGTTTTTCCGTATAAGTGAATGTATACACCTTTGTATTTGATAGCATCGCTTAAGCCTTCATATTTTGCAGGGCCTTCATGGTTCTTTTCACCCAATAAATTGATCATCACCGCCGGTTTAATAATAGAGGTATCGCCTAACGGTAAATTTAAAATTGCGCGTAAGTGCTGTTCAAATTGCGACGTAATATTTCCCTCAATGGTTTGATGCCCGCTGTTATGAGGGCGCGGGGCTACTTCGTTCACTAACACTTTACCGTCTTTCGTTACAAATAATTCAACGGCAAGAATTCCGACGATATTTAATTTTTCAGCAATTTTTACGGCAATCTCTACGGCCTGTTTATCAATAGACTTTTTAATGTCGGCAGGAGAAAATAAAAATTCTAC
>JBBRHI010000588.1:0-2409 GCA_038222995.1 Bacteroidia bacterium
TGTAGCCCGTCCCCGGAATTGTAACTGTTACGGTTGTAACCTGATCAGTAGCAAAATAAAGCAACATTTCCTGAGCATTACCTGCCGTCATGATCTCATGATAGCCGTAAGCTACCCAAAACTCCTTCCCCTTATTTGAAAAATCCTGTGAATAACTATAAAAAGAGCAGAGCATTCCTATGCTCAAGAAGAGTAGATATTTTCTCATTTGCCCGAAGGGGATTTTAATTAGCCGGTATCAGTCAAAGTTCCGGATTTCGAATTTACCGAAACTTTACTTCAATTTAAAAAATGTTTGTCTATATCTTAAGACCTGAAAAAGCTTAAAACTGTTGTCTGTATTTTTTATCTGCGCAGAATATTGAGGACGGGTAAAAAACATGTAATACCGCCCCGCCATTATAACAGGCTCAACATTTGTTAAACGTACCCGGGCAGCCCAAAATTCGGCTTACTCCACTTTAGGAGGCAACCTTCACTTATTCAGATTTAATTAAAATTTGAAGCTTTCAGGAATTTTCAGTTATTAAATATTAATAATTCGTTTTATTAAATAAAGCTCTTATTCACTAATTAAATGTATTTATATGTAATTAAGTATTTTACAAAATTATTTTTATTAATTTTAAAATGATTTAACAAGTTGACAAAAATTAGGATTGTATTAAACTACTCTAATAAAATTATGTTATTTAAGTTCATATAATATTTATAAACACCTATTTATTAGTATAATAATCTATTTTATATCTATGAATTATATTAGTCATAAAAAATGATTAACCTTTTCATAAATACCTTATTATTTAGTAGCCATTTATGGATATAATTTTTTTTATTTCATGGCATATCCCTCTTTTAGTATATTACACACGAAACAATCCATTATGAAATTTTATAAGAATCCCCTATTTTTATTATTTATAGTTTTACTCCTTTTATTGACAGCATGTCATGCTCCCAAGGATCTTGTTTTTAAAGAATTCAATAGCCTGTCTGTGGATAATATTTCTTTTTCGGGGGCAACCTTAAGGGTAAACCTGGTCTATTATAACCCGAATAATTTTGGCTTGCAGCTTAACAGGACCGATTTGGACGTCTATATAGACAGTACTTACCTTGGGCATTCCGCACAGGATATTCAAGTGGCTATTCCAAAAAGAAACAATTTTACCCTCCCGCTACAGGTAAACCTTGACATAAAGAATCTGCTCAAAAACGGCATTAATTCTTATTTTAATAGAAATATAGCTGTCCGCGTGCTCGGCAACGTAAAGCTTGGCAAAGCGGGCGTATATAAAAGCTTCCCCGTGGATTATACCAGCGTGCAGAATTTTTCGATGTTTAAGTGAGGGAGTTGGAGGGAATTGGGAATTAGCAATTAGGAATTGGGTGAGGTTCTTAATTCTTTATAGTTTATTTTAATACCGATTTGTCCTCTTTTTTATGCATGTTTTCAAAAAAGAAATGACTTGCCTGAATCTCAATTTTTATTACAAATCTCTTTATTACGCTCTATTTAAATTTAGCTTTGAAAAAGGCATAGGCATACGACCTGCCCTAATTCCCAATTCCTAATTACAAATTCCTTTTTTAGAAACTTACGGGTGAGACGGCATTGTATCTCCCACCGGATTTTTACAACACGGTGGCAGCCTTTTATAAGCAACCTCATCCGCCGTAACATCATCCGCATCAAAGCCTGCATTGGCTATCATGGTCTTGATTTGCTCGATATCTGTACGGTCCGTAATCCAGGATACGGTAGTGGTCAGGTGCTTAATGTCTACCTTATAAGAGATGATGCCATATTGTTTGAACAAAGCCTGTTCTACCTTGTCTTTACAGATATCGCAGTATAGTCCCGGAGTTTTGATGACAGTCTTGGCCGTTGCAGCTTGCTGCGCGTTACCGCTGATAACAAATGCCAGGAGAGCAAAAACTGTACATTTTAAATACTTCATGAATAATTTTTTAATCTTACGCGAACAACCTTCGGCATTTTTGCCACGAACCTGCCTTTGCCGGCAGGCAGGTGGCACAAATTTACATGAATAAAAAGCCACTGATGCACTGATGAACACTGATAAGAAAATAGAAATACAGGATTCAATTCTTGTATTTATTATTGAGAATTCGTGCCATTCGTGGCAAAATTATCTGTGTTCATCAGTGTATATGGCGAAAATGTATTTGAAGACAACCCGAATTTATTTCATTTCCCCCATTCGCCCGGGTTCTCGCGCCAGTTTAACAAAGAATTGAGCTGTTCATCGCTCAGGGTTCCTTTTTGTTTGGCCAGTGTGATCAGCTCTTCATAATTACTAAGCGAAAACAGCTTCACACTCGCTTTATCAAATGCTGCTGTAGCCTGAGGAAAGCCATAATTAAAGATAGATATCATGCCTT
>JBBRHI010000589.1:0-2397 GCA_038222995.1 Bacteroidia bacterium
ATAAAGCAACCCTAAGGCCCAAATCGTTAGAGATATTGGATAAAATTTATGATTACTTAGTATTGAACGATAACTTTAGCATTGAAATTAATGCGCATACGGATACGCGAGGAAGCGATAAATTAAATTTAAAATTATCCCAAGCGCGTGCACAATCGTGCGTAGATTATTTAATTAAGAAAGGTATTGCTAAAGACAGGATCATTGCACACGGTTACGGTGAAACGCAACCGTTGATCCCCGATGAAGAAATTGCGAAAATGGTTCCTAAGAGTGAAGAGTTTGAAGCTGCTCACCAAAAAAACCGTAGAACTGCTTTCAGGATCTTAAAAGAAGCAGATTTAAAAGCGAAGTAAATTTACCGGATCTCCCATTCGTTCCAGTCCATCTCTTCCCCGTTTAAAATGCCGAGGTAACTTTGGTATCTTTCGGATGACACGGTGCGTGCCTCTACAGCCTTAATTACCGCACAGTGAGGCTCATTAACGTGCAGGCAATTATTGAATTTACATTGATTCATGAGGGCCCTTATCTCAGGGAAGTAATGCCCTACTTCTTCCTTTTTCATTTCCACTAAGCCAAGCTCCTTAATACCGGGCGAATCAATAATGTTACCGCCAAACGATAAAGGAAATAATTCGGCAAAGGTAGTAGTATGCATTCCCTTTAAATGTGCAGCAGAAATATCCCCTGTTCTTAAATGCAATGTTGAATCAATAGCGTTAACTAAAGTTGTTTTTCCTACCCCGCTGTGACCTGCTATCAGAGAGGTTTTATCTTTTAATACGGCCTTCAGTAATTCAATATCGTTTATATCAAAAGAAGAAATTAAAAAGCATTCGTAACCTATGGAAGCGTAAAGGTCAATGATCTCTTGTTGTAAATCAAGCATCTCTTCGTCTAACACATCTTTTTTATTGAATACTATTTTTGCAGTGATGCCGTAAGCTTCTGCAGTTAGTAAAAAGCGATCAATAAACCCTAATGAAGTGCGCGGCGCAACCAATGTGGCAACCAATACAGCCTGGTCTAAATTACTGGCAATAATATGCGCTTGCTTTGATAAGTTAATGGACTTACGAATAATATAATTTTTACGCTCATGTATGTGAGTGATCTGGTTACTTCCGTCCTTATCTGTTTGGTAATCTACTATATCGCCAACAGCAATAGGGTTAGTGGTTTTCCTGTCATCTAAACGTATTTTTCCTTTTAAGCGGCATTCGAGCAACTCACCGCTACTTGCGCGAACAAGGTACCAACTACCGGTAGATTTTACAACGAGGGCCTGCATTTTGCCATAAAATTACTCATATTTACCGAGATAACACAAGCCGTTTACCTTAACAATCATTATATAAAATTTTAAAATTATATTCCCTATTTTTGAAATACAAATTACAGGTTATGTCCATACAAGTAAATAACGTTACCAAATTATACGGCACACAAAAAGCATTGAACAATGTTTCTTTTGAAATAGGAACCAATGAAATTGTGGGATTTTTAGGACCTAACGGTGCCGGTAAAAGCACCATGATGAAAATCCTGACCTGCTATATTCCTTCAACAGAAGGCACTTCAAAAGTATGTGGCTTCAATACCAATGATGAAACGGTGGAAGTAAGAAAACAAATAGGCTATTTACCCGAGCACAATCCTTTGTACCTTGACATGTATGTAAAGGAATTTTTAGAATTTACGGGAGGGCTTTATAAAATTAAAAACAATAAAGCGCGTGTAAAAGAAATGATAGAGGTTACCGGCTTACAGGTAGAACAAAATAAAAAAATAGGGGCCTTATCAAAAGGGTATCGTCAGCGTGTTGGTTTGGCGCAAGCGATGATCCACGATCCTAAAGTTTTAATTATGGATGAGCCTACAACAGGTTTAGATCCTAACCAATTAGAGGAGATAAGAGAATTAATTAAAAAACTCGGCAAGCAAAAAACGGTGATGTTAAGCACACATATTATGCAGGAAGTGGAAGCAGTATGCGACCGGGTGATCATTATTAATAACGGTACGATTGTAGCAAACGATACAACACAAACCTTGCAACAAAATACCACCAAACAAATTATAACCGTTGAGTTCGATAAGCCGGTAAAAAGGCAGGACCTTTTAAAATTAAAAGGGGTGGAAGACGCTGTGGTAGCGGAAAACAATACCTGGAAAATTATTGCGGACCTGGAACAGGATACCCGTAAGGATCTGTTTAACTATGCCGTAAAAAACGACATCGGTATTTTAACGCTTAATAAAGAAGAACAAAAACTGGAAGATGTATTTAAACAGTTAACAAGAAAGTAATTGAAAACATACCAAATCTATTCGGCAGGAAAGTTTACAACCTCTAAAAAAACATTGGATGTAAAAAACCCTTACAACAATTTA
>JBBRHI010000590.1:0-2393 GCA_038222995.1 Bacteroidia bacterium
GAAAGCAAGCAAATGATGAAATTGATTTGGCAATTTAAAATCACTCATCTTGTTTTCTGTTTCGTGAGGAAGAACGATCGTATATTCATTTATTTTTACAATAGGCCAGTTCATAGATACACGAATCCAATAATCCAGGTCTTCAGCATATTTTAAATACGTATCAAATTTAACAGCGCGTGCAATAGATTTGTGGATGCTTACTGCAATCGTAGGAAACCGATCACTAATGATCTTATCCGTTTCTCCCAAATAATTTTTTTTAAGTTCCTCTAATTTTTTCAAAGTTCCGTCTTCGTACCGAATATAAGTTCGCGTATGGTATAGCGCTTCTTTAAAATTATGATTTTTAATATGTGTATGAAGTACTTCTAAATGATTAGACATAAATTCATCATCGTCATCCAGAAAACAAATAAATTCACCGGAAGCATTTTCCATTCCCGTGTTACGGGCAGCAGCAAGATATTGATTTTTTTGAACGATGTATTTTATTTTGGAATGCTTTGAACAAAACTTTTGCACCCCTGAATAATCAGCCGTTGATCCGTCGTTTACCAGCACAATCTCAAAATCAGTAAATTCCTGGCTCAATACACTGTTTATTGAAATCAATACTCTTTCGGGCCGATTGTACGTAGGAATAATAACAGAGAAGAAAGGAGCATTCATAATTAAGAAAGAAAACGGATTAACTTTTCCATTTTCACTTTTACGTCTATGTACTTTTGAGCTTTTTGTTTTAACAGGACATTACAATCCGCAATACCGTAAACGGTTTCAGCAAACTTTAAAACGTCATCAAAATTAACGGGTGAATCGTCTGAAGGCAACTCCAAACAAAAGGGTTTCAATTCAGGCTCATCTTCCACATCTGTGTCTTTATAAGCGTAAATAAAAGGAATGCCTCTTGCCATATATTCCCTTACTTTTAGAGGACTTGCTTCTTTTAAATTTGTTTTAAACATAGCCAAAGATCCAATGGCTAAATGATAATTATTAAATTCTTTATCCAGTTCCTGTTTTGATTTAAATTCAATAAAAAAAACGACGCTTTCCAACTTAAGTTGCTCAACCATTTCTTTTTCGGCGGCACTGTATACCCCATAAATATAAATTTCAATTTTATTTTTGGGTAATTGCTTATAATAGCCGGCCAATCCTTTTAAAAGACGTTCAACACCGTGCCATGAAGCTTCGAAGCCTTTAAGCATAATTAAACGCAAGGTATTTCCTTGTAAAAAAAACGGTGTTTGCAAAAGCGGATAATCATTTACTTCTATACCATTTGCAAGGGTAAGCAAATTGTATTTTTTGCAGCGCGTTTTTTCATATTCAGCAATTTCATTTGTAACTGCTATTCCGGCTTTTGCTAATTTAAAGAGTTTTGGCGCTAGGTATTTTTCACTAAAATTAGGCAAGTCAACATAGTCTATCTTATTAAGGAATGCGCCTGCACTTCTTATATTTTTAAACTGAGTCCTTCTTCGTTTTATTTCAATGTTCAATTCATCGTACTCTTTTGTATTATGCTCAAATACAATGCGTCTTTTATATTTCTTTAATAATTGTAATAAGTAATAATCTGCAAAAGGATATCTTACATACACAATGGTTTCGGGTTCTTTAGAAATAATTTTATCTACCTTTGCCCAAATAATTTTAAATTTTCTTAAATTCCAAAACCACACATTGGCCGGTAGTGCTACCGCATTAATATTACCCAAGGTGCCATATGCTGAATTTTCCTTTACTTCTGCCGTAAAGCTTTCAAAATGGGCGTTTAATCCAAGACTTCTAATCGCGTTTACCTGTGCAATTACTTTTTTTTCTACACCTGAAAGCGGCTCATTAAAACCGGGGCCTATAAGTATATATATAAATGTTTTTTTTAAAGAAGGCACTCTAATGGGTTAACTGTACAATACTTTAATTCTATTTTTTTACTCCTAAACGTTTCAATAATTGATATTTATAAATCAATTCTATCTTTTTTAAAACTTTATGATATAGTGCAGGTTTATCAAAACCATATACATCATGGTTCACAGGTTTTTTATTCATTATTTTATCAAATTCAAGTTCCGTTAAATCCCATTTTTTTAAGATATAACGTTTGTCATCCATTTGTTTTTCAATACTGTAAGGAGGCCCGGATAATTCTTCAACAGCCTCTTTTCTTGTTGCGGCACCGGCCATAATAAGGCAAGATAGATGGGCTTTACGTTTATCAATATTCCATTTTTTAGGTAAAATATATCCCTGATAAAACCTTGTAAAGATAGATTCAAAATGTTTGCACTCATAAAACACATAGTTAAACTCTTCTGATAGCCGTTTTTTTATTTCTTTATAATCAAAAGGTATATGTTCAAAAACTGTGTGAATTTTAT
>JBBRHI010000591.1:0-2387 GCA_038222995.1 Bacteroidia bacterium
CTTTGTTTTTTGTAAAACAATACATTAAAGCTAACAGCAACATGTACGAGGTTAGGCAACGCAAGGCTGCTAAAATGGCTAAAAAACAATTGGCGGTTGCAGAAAAATACATGCGCGTTAATGATAAAGACCGGTTTTTTAATGAAGTACTAAATGCGTTACATAAATATATCGGCGACAAATTCGGCTTGCCTATTGTTGATCTTTCTAAAGAAAAAATTTCAGAAATGTTATTGCAAAGGCATGTATCGGAAGACACAAAAAACAGGCTGATAGATACGCTTAATACCTGTGAGTATGCTAAATATGCGCCTAGTGCGGTTACAGGCGACCTTAAAAAAGTATATCACGATACCGTTGATCTGATATCACAAATTGAAGGGCAGATAAAAAAGTAAAATAAGGTAAGAGAATTGAGAGAAAGAGTTAGGAGAAGAAATAAAAAATAGAATTACAAATTGAATCGGATTAAATACATATTATTATTGAGCGTTTCGTTTTTCATTTCGGGAAAATTATTTTCGGATAATAACCTGCAAACTAAAGCAGAAAAACTGTATGCACAAAAAAATTATAAAGAAGCTGCCGCAGCTTATGAAGCTATTTTAAAAGAAGGCTATACATCTTATAAATTATATTATAATTTAGGAAACGCGTATTATAAAACTAAAGAATTAGGGAAAGCGATTTACAATTATGAATTAGCCAATGAACTACAACCAAATAACGATGACATTATCACTAACTTAAAAATCGCCAATGATAAAACCGTTGACAAGATAGACAGTAAGGAAAACTTTTTTATGAGCGCCATTAAATCAGGCCTGGTTAACGGATTAACGACGGCCGGCTGGGCATGGACGAGCATTATAAGCTTAACGGTTGCCTTTATGGGTATATTCACATTTTTTATATCAGGAACTATTTTTTTAAAACGAATCGGTTTTTTTGCCGGAGGCTTATCGTTTATTGTTTTTGCAGCGTCTATGGTACTGGGATATTCCGCTTTAAACGACAAACAACACATTAAGTTTGCGGTAATTATTACACACGAGGTAAGAACTCACGAAGACCCTATAGCTGAGTCAGCTTCTAAATTTACGTTGCATGAAGGTACACGGGTAAAAGTTATTGAAACAAACCCTGAATGGACCAACATTAAGTTGGAGAATGGAAACGAAGCTTGGCTTAGAACAGAAGATATTGGATTGTTCTGATCTTATTTAATAGTAACTTTTCTGCTGTAAAGTTTGTTATCGGAAGAGGCCACAATTACATACGTGCCATTATCTAATTTAGCTTCATGTTGTGAAACAGATACTTGATTATCTTCGTCTATAATAACTTTCGAAATACTTTCCTGTCCTTTCTCATTACGTAATACAACCAATACTTCTTTATTTTCAGTGCCTATTAAAGCTGTGACATCCTCTTCGTCTGAATTAGGATAAATAGCCAATCCTTCATTCCCAAACCTGTAGTTAACAGATACGATGCGCGATGAAACTACTTTCCCGTTAACGTCTGTTTGTTTTAAACGGTAGTAAGAAATTCCTTGGTACGGAAAATAATCCACATCAAAATAACTGATAATAGTACTGTTATTGCCAAAATTTTTAATGGTTGTTACCTCATCAAATACAACCGCATCTTTCGATTTTTCAATTGTAAAATAATTGTTATTGGTTTCTGTATTGGAAGCCCAGGTTAACTCTACTCGCTTATCATTAATGATAGCATCAAATGTTAATAGAACTTCGGGTAAAGGAGTTACAACAAACTCACTGATGTGCTTTAATTGTATGGCACCTGTTTGAGAGAACAGGTGCATGGAACCAAAAAAAGAAACAAGGACAACTAATTTATGAAGTTTATGCATGATATCATTTTTACGTTAATCTAATCTAAAACATTATTTATAATAAACAAATTATTTTAGACTAATTATATCAACCAATGAATGAGCAGAAATTAACGGGTATAAATAGGTTTGTTAAAATAAGTACTGCATAATTTATTGAAAATGTTACATTAAAGCACTTTACTATTCTTGCTTTTGGGCTCTCACAAAATCTAATTTGGCATTGGTCTTATATTCAAAAATATCGCTTCCCGCTTCCGATACCTGGTAATGTTGTAAATTGGTTTCATTCATTTCACCGGCCCAACTGTCGGCACCTATTATTGCTTTAGGGTCTGTAATTTCAGCCATGTAATAGTCTGTATGTTGCAGCTTAAATTTTACAGGTTTAGAAACATCAAATTTACCGGCCACTCCAACGCAAATATGCCCTTCAAAATATAATAAACACCATTTTACGCCTATTTGCTGTAAAAGCGAAGCATACAAAATTGCCTTTCCGCTGCAATCACTGTTTTTTGTAAAC
>JBBRHI010000592.1:0-2382 GCA_038222995.1 Bacteroidia bacterium
CTTTATGGGATTTGGCAACTGATAAAAACTCTATTCATTTAATTGAAGAATTTTACAATCACCAAAAACCAATTGCGTTTGTGTGTCATGCACCCGCAGCCTTAGTGAATGTAAAAGCAAAAAATGGTGAGCCGCTGATAAAAGGAAAACACGTCACCGGTTTTTCAAACACGGAGGAAGAGGCAATGAAATTAACCAAAATAATTCCGTTTTTATTAGAAGACGAACTTATAAAGCATGGCGCTCATTACAGCAAAGGTAAAGACCGGGGTTCTTACGTGAAGCAAGACGGCTTATTAATTACCGGCCAAAATCCGGCCTCTTCAGGCGCGGTAGCCGAACTATTATTAAAAACTCTTAAAGGCGAAAAATAAATTAATGATGTAAACAATTATGAAGTTAACCTTCAATGGAACCGGGATACACCGGGCAAAGTAAGTTGACTTTTTATAATTAATAAAGTTTAAAGCAATAATTCAACAGGTTGATGGATGACGTAAAACATTTAGAGTTCCTTGCAATCAATTCAAAAGAAATTGTAGAAAAGCAAGTGGATTCTTATCGACAGCAGCATTCCTACGCGGGAACAATTATTGGAGCGACCGCTTTATACATTCCTTTTTTTTTAAGCAGCCTTGATGGCACGGTGCAGATCATTCAATTTATGATAGTTGTTCCTACCGCCCTTTTTATTTGGGCAATTTTATTAATGTTGAGTATTTTCAGAACAAAGCCCTTAGACCAAGCTTTTAGCGTTACCAAGTACAAAGATTTATTAACTAAAACCTATAAAGACATTTTACTTTTTGAAATAAATGCAAACTCCTATTCCTATACAATCAACAAAGTAATTACACAAAAAGGAGATAAACGCTATATTATAGGGGTAAGGCTCACAACAATTGCTTTGATATCATCAATTGTATTAATAGTGGCAAATAAATTTATCATTATCGAAAAAGCGCCTACCAAAGTACAGGTAGTTAATCTCAGTAAAATGCTAAGTAATACACCTAAAAAGTAGCGTATAGAGCCGCTTAAAAGCCTTATAAAAATAGTACATTGGCATTATAAATATTTACAAAAATTAATTAAAACACACTAAAACAATTAAAATGAAAACACTACTGGTTGTTACTGATTTTTCAAATGCTTCCCGAAATGCTGCCTTATATGCCTGTGAACTTGGTAAAAGCAGTCATGCAAAACTCCTATTGTACCATATACCAGGTAATTTAACTGATGATGAGCAAGAATTAAAGCCGGTTACTACAGAACACGATACCGAAAAATTACTTAAAGCAGAAGCTGTTTTGCTTATCCGGCAAAGTAATGTAAAGGTGGATTACTTAGTGAAAAAATCAAATTCTATCGACGATCTGATTTTACTTGAAAAAGAAGGTGCTATTGACCTGGTTATAATTGGAATAAAAGGTTTAGCGCCGTTAAATAAACTTATTTTTAAAGGTAAGCTTCGCGATTTGATTATAAAGACACGTATACCGGTTATTATAATTCCGGAAGAAAGCAGTTTCAGGAAAATAAATAAAATTGCTTTCGCCATCGACTTTAAATTAGAAAAAGAATTAAGCATGCATCCATCCATAAAAGCGTTACTCAATCTTTTCGATCCTAAAATAGTAGTTATTAATGTAGTGAAAGAGAATACTGAAATAAGCCCCAATAATAATAAGAAAGTTTCAGAAAATAATATTGAAAACTATTTTGGTAACAGACCTCATATCTATTCTTTTATTGAAAACAATGATGTGATAAAAGGATTGACTGAATTCATCACTATCAATACTATAGATATGATTACGATGTTACCGCATAAACACCATTTATTAGGAAAAATGCTGGCTGAAAGTAAAACCAGGGAAATGGCATTTCATACAACTATTCCACTTTTATTGCTACCCGAAGGCTGATATAAAAGAAACTAAAATGAGTGAATCATGTAACTCATTTAAAAAATTATGCAACACTTCTTTTACCTGAAAATCTGACTTTTGTAATGAATTAATTTAATACAACTAAAAATAAAAATATGTTATACGACGGTTATCACTTTTGGGGAATGCATTTAGTATGGTGGTTTATTTGGATACTTTTAATTTTCTGGATTTTCGCAACACCATACGATGTTCCCGGGCAACGAAATAAAGACAGATCTCCTTTAGATATTTTAAAGCGAAGACTTGCCGCAGGGGAAATTAAAGCGGAAGAATATGAGGAAAAGCGAAAACTACTTGAAAGTCCTGATAAATAAACCGATTTAAACTATAGAATCTTTATAAAAATGAAGGAAATCCAAAAGAGCACCCTGCAAATTAATGAAGCTATCTTAACTCTCGAAAGTACAATAAGAAAAGATTTCCC
>JBBRHI010000593.1:0-2378 GCA_038222995.1 Bacteroidia bacterium
AAAGAAGGCGGTATAGGAGAGAAAGATAATTACATGATCACCTTCCTTGATCAAAAACAACAACCGCTTACCTTATTAAAAGGGGTTGTAAAGGATGCAGACGGAAAAATTCCTAAAAATATTGAGATCACTGTAACAGATAATGAAACAGGAAATGTAGTTGGGGTGTACAAAACCAACAGTAAAACCGGGCAATACGTAATGATCTTAACACCGGGAAAGAATTACAACATTTCTTATGAAGCAGAAGGGTTTATGTTCTATTCAGAGAACAGGGATATTCCCAAAAAATCGAACTATTATGAGATCTACAGGCCTGTATTACTACCGCCTATTACTGTAGGGTCAAAAATTGTGTTGAACAATATCTTTTTTGATTTTGATAAATCAACCCTTCGTCAAACCTCAAATGTGGAATTAAGAAACCTTGTAAGGTTTATGAATAAATACCCGGGAGTAAGTGTTGAGATCTCCGGTTACACCGATTCCAAAGGTACGGCTGAGTATAATATGAAATTATCACAAGGCAGGGCACAAGCTGTTGTATCTTATCTTATCGGCAAAGGAATTAACACGAACCGTATGACTGCCAAGGGGTATGGTGAAAGTAACCCTGACGCGGCTAATCAAAAAGCGGATGGAAGTGATGATCCGCAAGGACGACAGTTAAACAGGCGCGTGGAGTTTAAAATTACAGGAATTAAATAGTATTTTTAATTGTGGAAATTTTTACCCATAAGTTGAAATGTCTATAAACCGATATTTTAAAACTAATGCTTACCCTAAGTATAAACTATTTATTTCATCAACCGGCATAATTCTGTAATGCATTAGTGAGTTTTAAATTAAACTTTCCATAAAGCTTTATATTTACTTTCTATGAAATTATTAAATACCCGGTTTAAAAAAATAGTTTTTTGGTTTCTTTTAGTCATCATTATACTTGTAACAGTTATTATTATATTTATTTCTCCTATTGCTAAATATGTAGTAGAGAAATATGATTATAAGTATTCAGGGCGTGAAATAACGATGGACATGCCTTATATTAATCCCTTTACGGGATACGTTAATTTAAGGAATATAAAAATTTACGAGGCTAATAAAAGCGATACCGTCTTTTTTTCCGCTGATAATATCATAGCCAATTTTGAAATGACTAAACTGCTTTCAAAGACCTATGAATTCAGCAGTATTACCGTAAGAAGGCCAAGGGCCTTAATTGTTCAGGATAGTACGAAAGCCTTGAACTTTAATGATATTATAGAGCGCTTTACCCCTAAAAAGCCAAAAGTAAAAAAGAAGAAAAAAGAGCCTGCTCATTTTAATATTTTAAATATGAAGGTGGAAGACGGTACTTTTATTTATAAAGAAACGACCATTCCCGTATATTATTATGTAAAGAAGGTAGATGTTTCTTCGGAAGGTTTACGGTGGGATGTTGATACCTTGCCTTTAAAATTCTCTATTCAATCGGGGGTAGGCACCGGTACTATAACCGGTAACGGATCCATTAATTTATCGAACTTAAATTACAGGTTAGCCGCAGTGGTTAATAAATTCGATTTATCGGTGATGGAACAATATATTAAAGATATTGCCAATTACGGACGTTTCAGGGCAAACCTGGATGCTGATATAAAAGCAACGGGCAATATTAAAGAAAAAGAAAATTTAAACACCAGCGGCACTGTGGCCGTTAATGATTTGCATTTCGGTAAAGACAGTTTGGAAGATTACCTGGCTTTTAAAAAACTGACTGTTGCTATTTTGCAATTAAATCCGTCAGGGAAAAAATATTCGTTTGATTCCATCTCTTTAGTTAAGCCTTATTTTAAATATGAACGTTACGACCATTTAGATAACTTACAGAACATGTTTGGTAAAGGCGGAAAGAAAGTGAAAAATGCAAAACAACAAAAAGGCGATGTGAATATCTTATTCCAGATTGCCGATTACGTGAAGATACTCGCCAAAAATTTCTTTAAAAGTAACTACAAGATCAATCGTTTAGGGATTTATAACGCAGATATTGTTTATAAAGATTTTGCATTGAATGAAGAGTTTACTGCCGCTGCCAATCCTTTAACCATCGTAGCAGACTCTATTTCAAGAGGCACCAAGTGGGTAGATCTTAGCCTTCGAACAGGGTTGAAACCGTATGGCGAAGTGGCGCTTGACCTGAGTATTAATCCTAAAGACAGCACCGACTTTGATGTTAAGTACCATCTTCAAAAAATCCCGGCAGCTATGTTTAATCCTTATTTAATAACCTACACCTCGTTTCCTTTAGATAGGGGAACGATCGAACTGCAAGGCAAATGGAATGTGAGGAACGGATTTATAAGCAGCGACAACCGCTTAACCGTTATTGACGC
>JBBRHI010000594.1:0-2377 GCA_038222995.1 Bacteroidia bacterium
AAATAGCAATATCAAAATTTTGAACTGCCTCATCGTAAGAACGCGTTACGTTTTGGAGTTTACCAAGGTTAACATAGTACGGTTTATATTTAGGCAAGGCTTTAATGCGATTAAGCTCCCTCGTTTTTATAATTACAATAGCTCTTTTATAGGATGTTAAAGCGGCTGTATTATCATGCAGGCTATCTTTTGCCAATGCCCGGTAATAATGAGATACATCAGTAAATTCCCCATCGTCTTTAGAATCTTCCTCAATAGCCAGATCAGCTCTTGCGGCTGCTTTAGTAAAGTCTTTTAGCATAATAAGGCAGTAAGCAGACCGTTGCAAACCTGGAACATTATCTTTATCAAACAGTAACAGTTTTTCTAAAATGCCGTTTGCCTCCTTATATTTATTGAGCTTTATATAAAGATCAGCGATTTTAATATGAAGATTTTTATCTTTTTTTTCAAGCTCCAGGCAAACTAAATAATCATTAATTGCTGCCTGCGTTTGGTTTGTTTTTTCATAGCTCACGGCACGGTTATAAAACACATCAAACTCTTTAGGCACAACAGATGTTAGTTTTGAATAACCGACAATAGCGGCCTCATACTTTTTGAGTTTAAAGTCGGCATCAGCCTGTTTCTTTATAACCTTTGGTTCTTGCGCATAAGCGCAAAAGCAAAGGAATAATAAAATATATTGTAAGTAAAACTTCATTCTTGAGTTAAATTTAAGCAAATTTAAAGATACAAAAATTAAAGTGTCCCTATCCCTCTTTTAAAGGATGTTAATATCAATGGATTTTATTAAATTCGTAAATAAATAAATTTTTCATTCATTGTATGATTTCATTCATTAATAAATTATGTGTTTTTGCACTGTTTGTCATCATAAAAAACAGTTGTTTCTCTCAAATTAACACTTTTTCTGCAACTCCTCAAAGTGCTACAAATTGTTCATCATGTACAGGCGATACTTGGACAGTTACACCTTATTGTTACATCATATATTCCAATGCGACCGGTTTTTCAAAAGATTTAAACTTAACAAACTTAGGATTTAATATTCCTGCTAACGCTATTATAAAAGGTATTTCCTTGGCAATATCATCCTTTTCATGCATGCCGGAAGAATACTACGATTCGGATGTTAAACTTTTAGTTAATAATATTCCTACGGGATCAAATAAGGCTACATCAAATAACTTTTTACCATATCCCTCATATAATAACATTATGTATGGAGATACCAATGATTCATGGGGTAATGCGCTTACTCCCTTAATTATAAATGATGTAAATTTTGGAGTAACTCTTAAGTTTATGCATTCTGTTTCTACCTCTTTCAGTTGCTTCCAATTGAATGGGCCATTTCCAAGTATGGGACCTTTTTCTTTCCCGGCTATAAAAGTTTATTATGTACCTGCAACTTCTAATACTAATACACCGACTGCAAGTATTATAGAATCTCAAACTTCTAACCCGGCAACACTTAATGCATTTTCTTTTGAGGGTAAAATGTACGTAAATAATACTTCTTCAGAAATAATCGAAAATGCCAAAATGAGAATATATAATTCACTTGGGGAAATTATTTTTTCAGAACAAAAAACAATTGCACCTAAAGAGATTGAATCTTTTTCCGTTAACTCTTCTATTACCGGTTTTTACTTCTTCACTTTGACAAGCAGCAAAAATGAATTGATCTACTCAAAGAAAATATTTATAAATCCCGAGTAAATTTCATATAATCTTATAGTTTCGGTACTCCCCTACTTTCCAGCCTGTGCTCCTCTCAATGAACAACAGTAACCTGTCTTTAGCACTTATGCTGATTTGAGATTTATCAAATTTAAAATCCCAGCTTGCCAAGTCGATCCTTTCAAGTATCACTGAAGGGTGTGTTCCTCTAAATTCTTCCAAACTATCTATTTCTGAGTAGTCGAACTCTTCTACATCGGCAATATTTTTTTCCATCCATTCATCATCATGCCACATTTTATGAAAATTTTCCTGTTTTGCTTGTTGCGCTTTCGGCGGTTTAACCCAACCGTAATGATACATTTCGGCATTAACCGGTTTTACATTTAATTTAGAATTGTCTGCTTTCCTGAACCCTTGTGCGTCTTTATAGGAACGGATAGCTTTATTATTTTTAATGATTCGAATTTCTTTCCTGTACCAGCGTCTTGAATTGCCAACATAATTATAGGTACCGTAAAAATGCAAGTAATTAAATAATAAGCCGTCCACGTGTTTATCATCCTTGTATTTCTGCATCGCATCTTTAATGGAAGCTAAGTATTTTTCATGAACACATTCATCGCTTTGTATGTAAAAGCACCAATCTGTATCGGCACTAATGGCATCAAATGCTTTATTAGTTTCAATG
>JBBRHI010000595.1:0-2377 GCA_038222995.1 Bacteroidia bacterium
ACGCAGAGGCCGGTATTGATGCAGAAATAGTAAAACTGCAAACTGAATTAATAAGTGATACCGAATTGCAGAAATGTAAAAATAAAATAGAATCTACTGTCACGTTCAGTGAAACAGATGTATTGAATAAGGCTACTAACCTTGCTATATCAGAACTTTTGGGAGATGCTAATTTAATTAATTTGGAAATTGAGAATTATCAAAAAGTAACAGCAGAACAAATAAAAGAACAAGCAAATAAGATCTTACTGAAAACAAATTGTTCAACGTTGTTTTATTTGAAAAAGAAATAAAATTTTTGTAAATTTGGTTATGAGTTCTGCTGAAATTAAAAACGAAATTCAGAAAATAATTAATGGTGTTCCTGAGAACGCATTACCTGATGTTTTAGATTATCTGAAAGAAATAGAAACTCATATCCAAAAGGAAAATGTTACTGAATTTTTAAAAGAGCTTCATTCTAAACATTCGGTTTTACTTTCAAAACTTGCGAAATGATCTCTAAAATCGTCGTATTGCAAATACATACTTCATTAATTGAAGTTTATGGAGGAGCAAACGGAATCAGAGATTTGACTGTTTTAGAGTCTGCTATTAACAGGCCTTTTGCGACTTTTGACGGTGTTGACTTATATCCTACCGTGCCGCATAAAGCGGCTGCTATTTTTCAAAGTATTTTAATTAACCATCCTTTTTTAGATGGAAATAAGCGAACAGCTTTTGCAATGTTAACTTATATTTTAAGATATGAAGGGTTAAAATTGAACATAGGCGATTTTGAAATTTATGATTTTATTATCTCATGTTCAAAGGGAGAAAAGGAATTTGATGCAATTTTAATCTGGATCCAAAATAACACTTAATGACCATTGCCGAAATATCACATCGCCTAAATCACCTTCAGTTCAACTCTGATGTGATAAATTTATATGATGAACCGCATCGTTTTTATCACACCTTAACACACATTGAAGAGGTTTTAAAACAGTTGCACAGTGCAGACCTGTTAAAGCATGATGAACTGTTTTTAGCGGCAATATTTCATGATATTATTTATAACCCTCAATCGGCAACCAATGAAGAAGACTCGGCAGACTATTTTTTAAATGCCGCTAAATCATCCGGTTTAACCGCGGAACAAAAACAACACGTTAAACAATTAATACTCGATACAAAAAGCCATAAACCAAGTGTTCAATTTTCTGAAGAATTTATAAAAGCGGATCTGGCTATTTTAAATGCTTCTTTCGGTAAATTAATTGCATACGAAAAACAAATTTTTAAAGAATTTCAGTTTGTAGATTATAAGGAGTATAAAATAAAACGGATTGACATACTAAAACATTTCAATACAAGCGGAAATTTAACCCATTTAATTGATTATGTAAATTCTGTAGAGCCCAACATCGGCGTATTTGCCGGTAGTTTTAATCCTTTCCATAAAGGGCATTACAATGTATTACAAAAAGCGGAAAAATTATTTGATAAGGTAATTATTGCTTTCGGGAAAAATCCGGATAAAACGGAACGCACTTGGGATGTTCCTAAAACCATTGCAAATAGGCAGCAAACAGAATATAACGGTTTACTGACTGACTATATCGATTCTTTAGGGTATAATGTAACCGTAGTGCGCGGCTTACGTAATTCAACCGATTTTCAATACGAGCAAAACCAATACCGTTACATACAGGAGTTAAAGCCTGATATTAAAATCGTGAATGTGTTTTGTGATAAGGAATTTGAACATATCAGCTCATCCGGTATTCGTACACTCGAAAAATTTAATAAGCACCAGGGGTATTTACTTCATTAAACTTAATTAAAATGAAACCATTTTTATTCATCATTTCATTTGTGATTTTATGCCAAAGTATAAATGCACAAAAATTGTATAAACTTAAAGGCTCTATTAAACCGGAAGATTATTTACCTAAAACAATTATTCTTAAAGTAAAGCCTGAGCTTGCAACAAGCTGTAGTCTTAGTAAAATTGATAATCCTTCGTTTAACACATTAGCTGCAAGCATTGGTGTTACAAATCTTCATAAAAAATTTCCTTTAGATAAGTCTCCTGAAAAACCGATGAATGAGGCCGGGCAAAAATTCGCCGATCTTTCCTTGATCTATGAACTTAATTATACAGCGGATGCGCTTATTGAAAAAGCCATCAGTAAATTAATGTTATCAGGGATTTTAGTATATGCAGAGCCGCACTTTATTCCTAAAACAACGTACATGCCAAACGACCCATTGGCAAATGCTGCCAATCAATACCATTTGCAAACCGTTAATGCATTTGGTGCCTGGAGTATTAATAAAGGCGATTCGTCTATTGTGATTGGCATTACGGATACGGGCACAGACCCCACGCATG
>JBBRHI010000596.1:0-2364 GCA_038222995.1 Bacteroidia bacterium
CATTGCGTTAAAGTACTAAGGCATAAAGTAGGGGATACGATTCGGGTAATTGACGGTAAGGGAATAAGGGCCGTGGGAACCATTGAAGCCGCTCACGCCAAGCAATGCGCCGTATCATTAACCAATAAAGAAATTGTAGAAAAAAACAGGAATTATAATTTACATATTGCCATTGCACCCACAAAAAACATTGAACGCATTGAATGGTTTGTAGAGAAAGCGGTTGAAATGGGCATTGATGAGATTTCCTGTATTAAATGCAAAAATTCGGAACGTACGGTCGTAAAAGAAGACCGTTTAAGAAAAGTGGCCGAAAGTGCCGTCAAGCAAAGCCAACAGGCCTACATTCCCACAATACATCCTTTAACAGAGTTTAAAGAATTTTTAAAAAACCTAACGGCAGATGTAAAACTCATAGCCCATTGCGAAAACGATACTAAAAAAAACATCAAACAATACATTGCTGCAAACAAGTCATACTGCATTTTAATAGGGCCCGAAGGTGATTTTACAAAAGAAGAGATTCAGTTGGCATTGCAGTCGGGGTATTTGCCGGTAAGTTTAGGCGATAACCGTTTACGCACTGAAACAGCAGGTTTATATGCGTCTGCGGCATTAGCTGTTTTAGCCGGTCGTTAACTTTTTTTGTACCGCAAAAGTTATTAGTTACGGTTCTAATAATTTACTTTGTACACTCAACAATATCTAAGCGATAATTTCGTATTATTAAAAATATTTTTATGGAAAAAATAACCATTCTTTGGGCAGATGATGAAATAGAATTATTGAAGCCTCATATTTTATTCTTAAACCAAAAAGGTTATGATATTATTACTGCTTTAAGCGGCGATGAAGCTATTGATACAGTAAAAGAAAACAGTAGCATTGCCGCGGTTTTACTGGATGAAAATATGCCCGGTATCAGCGGTTTGGAAGCTTTAACAAAGATCAAACAACTTAAATCGGAATTGCCGGTAATCATGATCACTAAAAGTGAAGAGGAATATATTATGGAAGACGCCATCGGCAGTAAGATAGCGGATTACCTGATAAAGCCCGTTAATCCAAACCAGATTTTATTATCGCTTAAAAAAGCACTGGATAACAAACGATTGGTATCTGAAAAAACAAATACCGAATACCGTAAGGAGTTTGGACAAATAGGAATGACCCTGTCTGATAATTTGAATTGGCAGGAATGGCAGGAAGTGTTTAAAAAAATTGTGTATTGGGAATTAGAGATGGACAAGGCTCAGGACAAAGGTATGCTGGATGTATTACGCATGCAGAAAGCCGATGCAAATTTGCAGTTCTTTAAATTCATTGAAAAAAAATACATTAATTGGTTAAACGGTACGGATAAAAACGCACCTACCATGAGCCATACGTTATTAAAAAATAAATTTTTCACAAACCTCGATACAAATCCCTGCACATTTTTACTGGTAATAGATAACCTTCGCTACGATCAGTGGAAAATGTTACAGCCTATAATACAGGATTATTTTAAAGTAGACAGTGAAGAATTGTTTTTCAGTATTCTTCCTTCCGCTACACAGTATGCCCGCAATGCTATATTCTCCGGGCTAATGCCGAGCGAAATGGAAAAACGTCATCCCGATTGGTGGAAAAACGATGATGAAGAAGGCGGTAAAAATATGCACGAAGAAGATTTTTTAAACGCACAATTAAAGCGTTTAGGAAGAGATGTAAAGATGAGCTATAACAAGATCACGAACTTTGCCGCGGGTAAAAAATTATCGGAAAATATGGCTAATTTAATGCAGAATAAATTAAATGTGATCGTGTATAATTTTGTGGATATGTTAAGTCATGCTCGTACAGAATCAGAAATGATCCGTGAACTGGCAGATGATGAGCCTGCTTACAGAAGCCTTACTGTATCGTGGTTTGAACATTCTCCTTTATTGGAGATGATAAAATTTATTGCTTCTAAAAATGCTAAGTTGGTTATTACCACAGATCATGGAACAGTACATGTAAAGGAGCCTACAAAAGTAATAGGTGATAAAAGTGTAAATACAAATCTAAGATACAAGCAGGGCAGGGCATTGGATTATAATCCGAAAGAAGTATTTGAGGTTAAGAACCCCGGAGATGCTTTTTTACCGAAGCAACATGTAAGCACCCGTTTTGTATTTGCAAGAGAAAATCATTTTTTTGCGTATCCCAATAACTTCAACCATTATGTAACGTATTATAAAAACACGTTTCAGCATGGCGGTGTAAGCCTTGAAGAAATGATTATTCCTTACATTACGCTGAGCGCGAAATAATAGATTTGTAAAGCAAAAAAGCCCTGTAAGTATTGCTTACAGGGCTTTTTAAATAAATATGGTATTA
>JBBRHI010000597.1:0-2333 GCA_038222995.1 Bacteroidia bacterium
TAACAGACCTAGATAAGTTAAAAGATCAGCCTTTCTTTGCCCAAGCCCAATTGGGGGACAAAGTTTTGATTTATAAGAATGCAAAAAAGGCAATTCTTTACAGACCAAGCGAGAATAAAATTATTGAGCTCGCCCCATTAAATACTAATGCCACTAGTTCTTCTTCCTCTACTGGCAGTAGCGTTATGACTTTAGAAATCAGAAATTGAACAGGCATCAGCGGATTAGCAGGCTCTTTTAAAACCAAACTCGCAGGTAATAATTTAATTTCTGTAATTTTATCAACTACTGCAAAAGTAGTTTATCCAAAAAGCGAGTTGTATGTTTTAGACCCGACCAAATTTCAAGTGCAAATAAAAAATATTACAGACTTATCCTCAGCAGAAATTATCTCAGCATTGCCGGCAGGTGAGTTACCAAGTCACGCAGATGCGGTGTTAATTTTAGGTGCGAAATAGTTTATCGGCAATCTAGAACTAGTTAGGACGTTTGTCAGGGAGAATAAATTCTGGGGATTGCGGCGGAGAATTTTTTGTTGTATGAAGTTAAAACCTAAAAAATGGACTCATCATCACGTAAGGCGTTTGTACCATATTTCGCGTTTGGTTACGTTCTTAGCTATTACCGTAGTTATTTTTACGGGATTTATAGCAAATTGGTTTAATGTCAGCGCGGACTCTCATGCATTTCCCCCGAGCGGAATTTCTGTTACAGCGGTGGTGCCTGGGGTGGAGGAGATAACCCCTACCACCACCCCACCAACAGACAATGGTGGATTTGCCGGTCTTCTGCCTTCAAGTGTGCCTGGAATGAAAGTGCCTCAAACCGGCGTAAGTTTGCCCTTAAATTTAACCGTGTTAATTAGCCCGGGGCAAGAGTATAAAAAATTAATACCCCAAGGACAAAATAAACCTATTGAACTTAATGTTGTTACGGTAGCTCAGCCAACTGTTTTAGGTACTGTTGCAATTCCGGGCGCTTTTATATATTTGGAACTTGTCGGTGATGGTCAGGTTTTTAATACCGGAGCTTATGCGGATAGTAAAGGTAATTGGAAAATAAAAATCCCCGGGAAATTAACCAAAGGTTTTTACTTTCTTAGAGTTATAGCACAGGACCCTTTATCGCCTTCTAATACTCAAGAGAAAGATATGTATTGGTATTTCCAGTCTAATAAATCGGATGTTATACCAGCGTCCGTTCCGGCCTTCCCAACGCAAACACCAAAAGGAGCAAATTCATGGTTGGTTATGGTAATAAATCCTGGCGATAAAAAAATATCATCAGGGTCTACGGTCAGATTTGAAACCTTAATTCATAATGACGGAAATCTTACGCAACCTGTTAAACTTTTTGCTACGCTTTTAGACAGTCAGGGCGAAAGGATTTTTGAAACAGAAAATGATCTTGCTGTAAAAAATACTATCACAATTAATAAAACCTGGAGGATATTACCTTCTATGGAGCCTGGTGTTTATACTATAGATGTAAGGGTGGAGCAGGGGAACTTAGTTTTAAATTCACAAGACAATTTTGAATTAGGCGATTACTTCCATGTCGGATTAAATACCGATTCAAATACCCCTAAAATTCCTTTGCCTTATTTAATCCTTATTTTGGTAGCCACACTCATTCTTATTTTATGGTATGAGTACAGAAAAATTCTTACAACAACAAAAATTATAAAGCAAAAAAGGTTTGCTTAACAACCCGTATAAGTCGTTACATTAACAAGGGGAGTCTTTGCTCTGAGCAAGGACTCCCCTTATTTTAGTCCATCCCGGCCGAATGCATCTGAGAGCCGGGATCCAGTAATTGGTAAAAACTGGATCCCGGCTATTTTTCGAATGCACTTAAAATTTTGGGATAGCAAGCTTATCTAATAAATTACTTTGGCCACTGTTCTATCATGAGCAAATCTTTTTGACTTAGCTTGCTCCAAATTTCTTCCGTAACAAACGGCATGAAAGGATGGAGGAGTTTGAGGATAGTTAAAAGTGTAAAGTGTAAAGTGTAAAGTGTAGAAGCTTTAAGTTTCTCGTCAGCCAATTGAGATTTACTCGCTTCAATGTAGATATCGGCAAATTCGTGCCAGGTAAATTGATAAATTTCTTGAGCAGCTTCGTGAAGGTTAAGAGTTTCTAAGCCTTGAGTAACAGATTTTATTGTGGTTTCAAGTTTAGAAATAATTTCTTTATCGGCATCGGTCATCGGCTCGGGTTGTTGCTGTCTGCTGACTGCTGTCTGCTGACTATCTGCATTTGCCAAAATAAATCTGGCAATATTCCAAAGCTTGTTGCCAAAATGCTTCATGCCTTTTATTTTATCTTCGG
>JBBRHI010000598.1:0-2328 GCA_038222995.1 Bacteroidia bacterium
CGGTTGCGTACCAGCGGAAATTCTAGGTTCTTGCGCACCGTCATACTATCGTACAAGGCGCTATTCTGGAAAGAGAAGCCAATTCTTATACGCAGTTCCTGTAAATTGCGCTCGCTTATTTCGGTTACTGCCTGCCCTAAAACATTTATAGTGCCGCTGTCGGGTTTTAATAAACCGGAAACTAACTTAATCAATACCGATTTCCCGGTACCTGAGCGGCCAAGCACTACGAGGTTTTCGCCCTGGAAAAGGTCCAGGTCGATGCCGCGCAGCACGGCAAAATCTTCAAAAGCCTTTGCTACTCCACGGATGCTGATAACCGCATTGTTATAGTCGATATTTACTTTTTGCTTTTGCATACACTATCGAAAATTTCCGGTTATCTGTACTATTATTACTTCCTCAATAAATACCAGAAACATGGCGGTTACAACGGCGCCGTTAGCCGCTTTACCAACACCCTCGGTTCCTTTGTTTGAATAATATCCCTGGTAACAGCCAACAATACCTATGGTAAAGCCAAATAGGGTGGATTTGATGAGCGACGCGGTAAAATCAAGAAATTGGAGAGGCTTAAATACTTCCTCCATAAAAGCGCTGTAGCTGGTTCCTTCATTTTGCGCCACATTCAAATAGCCGCCGATTAAAGCAATGAAAGCTGTATAAGTAGCTAAAATGGGGATTGTTATAGTGGTTGCCAGCACCCGCGTACAAACCAGGAATTTAAATGGTTTTGTTCCGGATACTTCCATGGCGTCAATTTGCTCGGTAACGCGCATGGAGCTTAATTCGGCACCGATGCTTGAACCCACTTTGCCCGATGCTATTAACGCCGTAACCAGTGGAGCGAGCGCGCGCATAACGGCGATAGAAACCAGCTTAGGTATCCACGACTGCGCACCGAAATCTAAAAGTGACGGACGTGATTGTTTGGTAAATATGAAACCCACTATAAAACCTGTTACGGTAATTAAGGTGAATGAGCGTACGCCAACTTCATAACATTGCCTTACAATCTCCTTAAATTCAAACGGGGGCATAAAAGCCTCGCGAAAAAACCTAATTATAAATAGGTGGATATTATAAATGCTTGAAAAAAAACCAGAAAGCTTCTGGTTAAATTTCGAAGGCTTTTTGTATTGAGGGGGCGGTGTGCTGTTTGCTTGCTCCATTAATTGTGACAGAAATAAATGCGCATTATCATTATTGCAACTACAATTAATAACGCCGGATGTTTGATTGATAGTTTCGGCTTCAAATATTAAGAAGCGGTAAATCTTTTTAAACTATTTTATAAATTTTAAAATTATCCGCCAATTTGTAATAAAAGTATTACACTATTAAAAAGTAATTTATTTAAATATGTGTAAATTACACCATTTAACAATATATGAGAGTTAATTTTAAATTAAGAAATGTAAAAATAATATTATAGCATGCTTCTTAATTGGGTTTACTTTTGATATATAATCAATTAAAACCAGTTCGTTTTATTTAGATATTTAAATAGTCCCTGCGCGGCTATGATGTTTTCCTGTAACGTTTTACAACAGGCAACTACCATAGTAGTAAACGTGCAAATCACAGTTTTAAAATCCGCTGCAAACCTACGGGTTTTATTGATGCGAAACGTATATATGAGGTTGAAAATTGCATTCATGAATTGTAAAGTTTTGTTGTTTAGCATGATAATGCTATGCTCAACAAGTTTTGCAATTGCCCAAAACAACCAATTCCAGTTCTCGCACCTTGATATCGGCACTGGCCTGTCGCACAATAATGTAACCAGTATTTTTAAGGATGATAAGGGCTTTATGTGGTTCGGTACCCTCTCTGGCCTGAACAGGTATGACGGCTATAAGTTTAAAGTGTACAAGCATGACGTAAACGACAGCACCTCGCTTGATGATGATTACATTGTAAACATTATGCAAGGCCCGCATGGCAAGCTTTGGATTGAAACTCGTAACGGCTATAATATTTACGACCCGAAGACTGAAAAGTTCGGACATGATGTGACGGGTTTTCTGCACGCAATTGGCATCCCCGACAGGTTAGTGTTATCGGTAAAAGAAGACCGTGACGGCAATTTCTGGTTCGTTCATGTGTCGCAGGGTGTTTTTAGATATAACCCCGTAACAAAAAAAACTATCCATTTAACCCACGCGGATGCTGATACATCTACGATATCCAACAACTCCGTGTCAGATTTGGCGCAGGACTCCAAAGGCAATTTCTGGCTAACTTATCGCAGCGGTAATTTGGAGCGGATGGACCCTAAAACGCTAAAAATTACTTATCGCTCAAAAATATTCAATAAGGTACCGG
>JBBRHI010000599.1:0-2326 GCA_038222995.1 Bacteroidia bacterium
GGGTAATTTTGGTCCTGTATGTACTGTTACTACACCATCTGTTTCTCCAACCACTTCTCTACAACCTTCAAGCTGTGGCATTACTACATCTACTTATCCTCAAATACTTTTTGCCGTGGCTGTTACAGGCGCTACACAATACGAATACAGGTTAGTTAATACTGCATTAGGCTATAGCCAATCTTACGCAAAAACAAATAATAATTTTAATCTCGGTCAGTTTACAGGTTTAGCAAACAGCACAACGTATACAGTTGATGTTCGTGTTTATTTTAATGGTGCATGGGGAAGTTATGGACCGGCTTGTGCTGTTACTACACCTGCTTCGGCCATCGTATTAACACAGGGTAACAATAACAATAGTGCCCTAAGCAGAGTAGCCGGTTTAGAGTCTGACAATAAAGATTCAGATAAATTTGATGCAATTGCTTATCCTAACCCTTTTAACGAACAATTCAGTATAAATTTAGTAAGCTATAAAGTAAATGAACAAATAACGATAACGGTATACGATGCTATGGGTAAATTTATTGAACAGCACCAGGGCATGCCTGAACTTACAACTGACCTTGTTATAGGAACCGGTTACAGTGCAGGCTTATATAATATTGTTGTAAGACAAGGAAATAATACAAAATCCATTAAAGTACTCAGGCCTTAATAAGCATGCTCATTTAAAAAAGGATAGTATAACACCTATACTATCCTTTTTTTATTTAAACTTGCAGGTGCTTAAAAAAGTCTTCTTTATATATATACTAATTGTGTTTTTACTGATTCTTTTACCGATAAACGGGAAGGAGTCAAAGATCAATCATACCTATATTTTAAAAGTAAGGTTAGATTATATTTTTCACGTCCTATTATTTCTTCCCTGGATGTTTTTTTACCTGTTTATAAAACAGTTTAATTTCGGTAACTATTTTAATCGCTTCAACTGGTTTATTTTAGGCTTAGTGTTTTGCATATTTGCTGAATTCCTGCAGTACTATATCCCTTACCGTTCTTTTAATTTAAAAGATATGGCGGCAAACTGTTTGGGAGTTGTAGTTAGCTTAATAATGTTTATTTTATATACGCAAATAAAGAACAATAGTGAAGCAGTTGATAATTGAAAGATCAGGAGAAGAAGCTTATAACTTCTTCAGCAAGTATATTCAGGTGGAAACACCCCAAACATTGGTGCTTTCAACCACGAACGAATTTAATATTATTAATAACCCAAATAAATTTGATGCTATTGTAAATTTAAGTAAGGTTAATAACATCCGATATATTAATAAATTTTTTGAACGTGTAAATGAAAAGTTTAATAATGGGGATACATTTATTTGCTGCTTCGAAACCATACAGGCACGTAAAGAAAGACATCGGATAGGCCATATTCCAATCATTAAAAATATTTATTTTATTCTCGAATTTATTTTTCTTAGAGTGTTTCCTAAAGTTTGGGGTTTTAAAAAAATATATTTTTTACTAACCAGAGGAAGAAATCGTTTATTATCGAAAGCGGAAACTTTTGGAAGATTAGCCAGCTGCGGGTTTGAAATAGTGGATTATGAAACGTTTAACGGCCTCATGTATGTTATTTCAAAAAAAGTAAAAGACCCCGTATTTAATATGAATGCCAGCTACGGGCCTTTATACAAAATGCCGAGATTGGGAAAAAACGGGAAAATAATAGGGGTTTATAAATTTAGAACGATGCACCCGTATGCCGAATATTTGCAGGACTATATTTTAAAAGTACACGGGTATGCAGAAACGGGGAAGCCGGCCAATGATTTTAGGCTTACCCCCTGGGGGAAACACTTAAGAAGATATTGGCTCGACGAGTTGCCGCAATTAATTAATGTGCTGAAAGGGGAAATGAAACTGGTTGGCGTAAGGCCCATCGGTAGCCGTTATGCGGAAGACCTTCCTAAAGATCTGCTTTCCCTGCGCCTCACACAAAAACCCGGGTGCATACCGCCCTATGTGTCCCTTAACATGAGAGGAAATGTAGAGGAAGTTTTAGAGGCAGAACGAAAATATTTACTGGAAAAACTTAAGCACCCCTACACAACAGATACTAAATATTTTTTTACCGCCCTGTTTAATATTATTATTAAACATAAACGCAGCGCCTAATACATGTCATGTTAAAAAAGAAACGGAGCGATTATATTTACGGATATTCAAGGTACATTAAACTGATTGGTTTGGTAATGGACTTAGTATTTCTTAACCTTTCCTATATCTGTTCCTATTATTTGAGTAACGAACGGCTTTCCGAATTTCATTCACAGGATGCTAAAACAGTATTGGTATTCTCAAACATTATCTG
>JBBRHI010000600.1:0-2318 GCA_038222995.1 Bacteroidia bacterium
GAAATCAAACCTATAACTTAAATTTTTATAACGACAGCAGTTTTAATTTTACAAGAACTTTTACCCTCTCTGATACCTCAGCTCTTAAAGCTCTAAAGACCATATTGCCCAAGCTTAAAAAAGGCATTAAATACTCTGTAGGCTCTATTAATTTTGTCGGCGGTTCTGTTCAATATTTGCCAAGAGCGGTACCTGCCATGTATAATTTATACAGGCTGTTAAAGAAAAATCCAAAATTAAAGATCATGATCATCGGGCACTCCAACGGGCGGGACATGCTGGATGAAAAAGGAGTTATTGCTTTTACGAAAGGCAGGGCAACCTCTATTAAAGATTATTTAACGATACAAGGAATTGATGAAAAACGCATGGAGATCGACGGCAAAGGCGATCATGAAATGCTGTTTAAGTTACCTAAGGCAAATGCCGAACAACAAGAACAGAACCGGCGCGTGGAGATTATGGTCTTAGACTATTAATTGTTACTCTGTTTATTTGTTCCCTTTACTGCTTTGAACCATTCTACAAGCTGTCTTTTTTGTGCATCTGTCAGTTTAGCTTCCTTATGCATCCATGTGTACGAATCCATTGGCATTTCTCCCTCTTCAATCATTTCCACGCACTCTTCAAGCTTATGATTTTTTCTTTTTTCAGTGTAAGTTCCCCATTCCGAAAAATTTAAATGGTGGCTTCCTTCATCGATGTGATGCTTTATCCACCATGACACCGGGGCAATGTTGGTATACCAAGGAAACCTCGGTTGGTTTGAATGGCAGTCGTAGCAGGCAACTTTAAGAATATTTTCAAGATCTGCATTTGGCGATGTCAGTGCAATAAAATCAATTGCAGGGTTAACCGGCTTTGTTGTTTTGTCGATCCTGAATAGTTGTATAAGTAATAAAAGAAGAACAATTCCAATTAAAATATTTCTTTTGGTAAGACGTTTTTTCATGTATAATGATTTATATAAAAGCTTAAAAATACATTATTAACTGCAAGATCCATAAAAGCCAAAAATAAATAAATAACAATTTCCTAATAATGAGAATAGGTTTTTTAATTACATTTGGCCATGCGTAAATTCCTATTATCCTCCCTTATGTTGTGCACTTTGATCAATTTTGCACAAACAAAAAATCCTATCACCGTAGCGTTTTATAACTGCGAAAACTTTTTCGATACCAAAGATGATCCCAATAAAAAAGACGATGAGTTTTTACCGGAAGCAGCGTCTAAGTGGGATGATACGCGCTATAACAATAAAATTCAAAAAGTAGCGCAGGTACTGGATTCAACAGTTGCGGGCCCTACTTTGCCTGCTTTAGTGGGCCTTGTAGAAATTGAAAATAACGATGTTTTAAAAGACCTGATCAGCAAATCACAATTCGGCACAAAAAACTATGGCAGCATGTCTACCGATAGTCCTGATGAGCGTAGCATTGATTGCGGCTTATTGTATGATAAATCGGTTTTTACGTTGCTTGATTTTAAAGAGTTAAACGCAACCAATCCTGCTTTGGGAGATTATAAAACCCGTAACATTTTATTTGCTACTCTTAAAGCAACTAACGGTGACGTGTTTTATGTATTTGTCGACCATTGGCCAAGCCGCCGCGAAGGCGAAAAAGAAAGTGAACCGCGTCGTATTTTTGCTGCACAACAGGTACGTAATAAAATTGATGAGCTGCAAAAAAAAGATCCTAAAGCAAAAATCATCGTAATGGGTGATTTTAATGATCATCCCGATAACACAAGTATTTTAAACACATTGAAAGCAAACGATAACCCTAAAGAAAAAGGTGATCTGTATAACGCTTACTATACATTGGATAAAGAAAAGCAAGGCACACATTACTATGATAAAGAGTGGCGCGTACTCGACCAGATCATTGTTTCTCAGGGCTTATTAAACGCTAAAAAAGGCTATTCCTTTGATCCTAAAAATGCACATATTTTAAGAAAAGATTTTGTGCTGTATAAAAATGCTAAAACCGGTGAAGAAAGGCCCAATCGTACGTATGGTCCTGAAAACAAGTATTACAACGGTTACAGCGATCACCTCGCCATTTATGTGGAGTTGAATTAATGCGTTTTTTGCATCAGCATTGAACACCACTTTTCAGCGTCTTCCATCTTACTGAATACGTTAAAGGGATAAGCGGGTTTATTGAATCGTAAGTAAAAATTAGCCAGTAATTTATGTGCTAAATTTGTAACGATGACTGCATTGCAAATTTTAGGAAACGAATATTCTACGTCTTTGGCAAACCGCCTGCCATCTTCTGTTACGGTAACAGAGCTGTCTTCTGCGTAATAAA
>JBBRHI010000601.1:0-2311 GCA_038222995.1 Bacteroidia bacterium
GAACGTAGTGCCCAATAATTTGTAACGGTACGATAAAAAAGCGTTTTGATTAATGGGAGAAATAAAAGGACGGTCGCTCAGGTTATTTAAGCTGACTAAGTTTTCGTATACATTAAATTTAAGATCGCTTACCTGGTTAAAGCTAAAAGCCTTGTTATCACCGCTTACCCTGCTTGAGTACATAATTTCTTTTTCATCGCCGGGTTTCCGAAAATTATAGTTAGACTCACTTTCGCTTAAATAAATAACGCCCAATAAAGAAGAATCAATTTGATTACCCGGACCTGCAATTTTATTAATGAGCTTAGCCATTTTTTCGGGATACGATTTTAAACGCTGTAAGCCTTTAATGTAGGCCTTGCAGGAATAAGCATTTACTTCGTTCAAATACTGTTTCCGTTTTTTTATGGCTTGCCTTATAACGGCATAAGCAGGGTCTTCGCCATCTTTGATCACAACTTCTTTAAGCTCATAACTTTCGGGGCTCAGGTTTGTATTATGAGTAATATTACCTTCTACAACTACAGTTTCTGTTTTCTTTTTGTAGCCTACGTACTGAAAAATAATTTGGTAAGTGCCCGGCTGCAGCTTTAATGTATAATAGCCGTCGGCATTGGCATTGGTGCCCATCGTGGTTCCTTTAACCAAAACGGAAGCAAACGACAGGGCTTCGTTTTTATCGTCTGTTATTTTTCCGCTTAGTAAAAATGTTTGCGCAATGCCTGCGTAGACCGATAAAAAAATAATTAAAAATGTTAAGCGGAATCTCATATTATAACAGACGTTTAAGATAACGAATTTTACATTGTTACCGTATGTTTAAGGGATATTATCCATTACCCCGCCCTGGAGAGGTGTCCATAAGCCCATGCTAACATTGGCTGCCTTAAGCGTGTTGCCAGTCCAAACGTTGCAGGTATTAAATAAACTGTAATGTCCGTTGGCTTCAAAATAGTTATCGTGCACGCCGTAGTTAGGGTGCTTTATTAACTGTGCTGAATTGTTATTTAATTTAAAGTTTTGTGTGATTTGTGCAATAAGGCTTTGATAATCGGCCGCCGATAATTTCAATTCCTTTATTCTCTTATCATCCGGAACCATTGTTTTATAATAAGTAACGTGCATGGCGGTACTTCCCAAACCAAACACGGCATTAAAGGCCGTCTTAAATTTAAGATCTTTCCATTCGGGTGTATCTAAATAAAATCCTTTATCTCCCCAACCGATAGCTACATATTTATAACTTGAATCCACATCCGGAAACAACGAATCGTTTACCAAATTGTTCCAGTTATAACTTACTACTGAGTTAGGAAGATATATCTGCTTTGGCATTACAATATCGGTATGTACGCCGTTTGTTTGAACATAAATAGTAACATCATTAGCCGTTGCCGTATAATCAGCATTAACTTTGATTTTAGGCAGCAGCAATGCACACCCGAACCATAGAGCAACAAAGCCTGCAATACAACCTATTATTTTAAAAAGAAGTTTAAAGAATTTAGAAAGCATGACAAACATTTATATGGAAAAATGGCATGAATGCCATTAAGCAACTATTAAAAACAAAAGAAATTATTTTTCTTTGCTCAGCATAATTTGTTTATCCAACGAGAAGGTGCTTGTTTTCCCAATTTTAAGATCTACTTTTTCTTCTGCCGGTTTGTATCCTTTTTTAGAAGCTTTTATACTATAAATAACATCGCCTTTAAGGGTAATAAAGTATTCCCCATTCTCGTTGGTAATTGTACTTGCCGCTACTGTGCCCGTAGGATCAGTAATCGTTACATCAGCCATAGAAATCCCGGAGCCTTCAAAACCGTCACGGATCACTCCTTTTAAGATACTCAAGCCATTATTCGACTTCTTTTTTCCGTCTTTTTCAAGAATTGCATAACTAGTTAGGTCTGCTTTATAAATATCGCTTTCGCCTAATCCGCCCGCTCTTTCGCTTGCAAAATAAGCAGTTTGTGCATCTGCACTCACTACTAAAGGTCCGTCTTTATAAACAGTGTTAATAGGATACCCTAAATTTACAGGCTTGCCCCATTTGCCGCCTTCCATGGTAGCTTTAAAAATATCATATGAACCCATTGATTCTTTTCCGTTGCAGGAGAAAAATAATGTTTTACCGTCAGGAGCTAAAAAAACACCTACCTCATCGTATTCCGAATTAACATTAGCTCCTAAGTTTTCAGGCTTACCCCACTCTGTTTTGTTGATACGTGTTACCATATAAATATCAGCATGGCCGTATCCGCCGGGGCGTTCACTTGTGAAAAATAAGGTTTTTCCGTCGGGGGAAATA
>JBBRHI010000602.1:0-2306 GCA_038222995.1 Bacteroidia bacterium
AAATGAATTAGAGGGTGTTACCTGTACTTTTTTAGTTACGCGTTCAGGATGTACCGTAAGCGCTGTGGAAGCAGAAAGGACAAAAGTATTTATTCACAAAGAGTCTTCGTTACTTATAAAAATGCGCGATAAATTGTCCAATGCATTTTCTAATATTAATACCTCTAACCATCAGTGGAAAAGTTTGGTAAACGGCGTGTTACACTATTAATTGCAATTCCGGCTATTCTCAGGTATAAATCCCGCTTTTTCCAAGTCGGGATTTTTATTTTCGGGATATTTTAAAATTATACTCTGAAAGCCCCGGTTTTAGAGGTTTTATATTTAAAATAAACTTTTTTTCAATATGTTAAATCCAAGTGTTAAAAACTAACGTATATGATGAAAATTATTAAAAAACAATTTATAAAACTTTAATTATGAAAATGATCAAAACAATGGCATTAGTAGCGTGTGTAACGTTATTTGCTCAAGGTGCAGTAGCACAACAAAAAATGGACTCTAAAGAAAAAACAGTAATGGTAGGCGGTGCAGCAATGTATCCTTCAAAAAACATTATTGAAAATGCAGTTAATTCTAAAGACCATACCACTTTAGTTGCCGCCGTTAAAGCTGCAGGATTAGTTGAAACGTTACAAGGTGCAGGCCCTTTTACCGTATTTGCTCCAACTAACGAGGCGTTTGACAAGTTACCAAAAGGCACTGTTGAAACTTTATTAAAGACTGAAAACAAAGCGATGTTAACCGGAATTTTAACGTATCATGTTGTTTCAGGAAAATTAAATGCTTCTGATATCGCTGCCATGATCAAAAAAGGTAACGGTAAAGCAGAATTAAAAACAGTAGCAGGCGGTATGTTAACTGCTTCTATGAAAGGAAGTAACCTTATTTTAACTGACGAAAAAGGCGGTACGTCAATGGTTACTATTAAAGATGTTAACCAAAGTAATGGTGTAATTCATGTAGTGAACACTGTTTTAATGCCTAAATAATTTAAGTTTATCTTTTTAAAAACCTCATACAGTTATGTGTGAGGTTTTTTTTATTATATTGTATTTTATTAAATGAAGAAAATTGTCTCTAAACATTCCTTAGCCGTACGCTGGTTCCACTGGATAAATTTTCCGATCCTTACCATTATGATCTGGAGCGGATTATTGATCTATTGGGCTAATGGCGTATATAAACTTGGGTTCGGCAATTTAACTTTGCTGAGTTTTTTTCCGAAATCTTTTTACGAAGCGCTTCACATACCTCACAGACTTGGCGAAGGCATGGCCTTTCATTTTGTATTTATGTGGGTGTTTTTTTTAAACGGTTTACTGTATGTTTTATTCACTCTTTTTTCGGGTGAATGGCGACTATTATTTCCCGATAAAAATTCTTTTAAAGAAGCGTGGCTGGTTGTATTGCACGATCTTAAAATTAATAAAGAAGCCCCACCTCAATTAAAATACAACGGTGCACAAAAAATTGCCTATACCATGATCATCGTTATGGGCTTAGGCTCATTGCTCACAGGTTTAGCCATTTACAAACCGGTGCAATTAAATTGGCTGTGCGCCTTATTTGGCGGATATGAGTTTGCAAGAGTTATCCACTTTGCGTTAACGATCGGGTACTGCTTGTTTTTTGTAATCCATATTTTACAGGTAATAAAAGCGGGATGGAATAATTTCAGAAGTATGGTAACCGGGTTTGATGTTGTAAACGAAACTAAAAGAGATGAGTAATTTTTTTGAGAATCTTTTTAAAAATAAAAAGAACCTGACCATAGAACAGCTTATTAAGCGAAAAACATTTTTTAGCTTTTCGGTTTTCTTTATAATGATAGCGATCGGGATCTTTTTTTGGTTCAGGCTTAAAAACCAACCGCGCAACAGTAACGGTGCAAATGAATCATTAAGGACCATATTGAATACCAATGAAGCTGTTTTCAGCAAAATAGAAAGTTACAGGCACTTGGCAAAGACCTACCCTAAAAGTATGGCCGCCAACAAAGTGAGGGTTAACGGCAACGTTGGTTTAAAAAGTGAATTAGATACCGTTGCATGGCGATTAAAAGTTATAAAAGCTTCGGGCGATACATTATTTATCACCTTAAACGAAATTAAAAAATTACCGAAAACAGAAATTATTTTTGATTTTAAATGTATTGAAGGCTGGAGCCAGGTAAGCCATTGGGGCGGTGTAAAATTCAGCGATTTTATTACTTATTTTCATTTAGAAAAAGAAGCGGGCCTTAAGTATGTAGGCCTTACTACTCCCGATGAAAAATATTACGTAGGTATTGATATGCCCAGCAT
>JBBRHI010000603.1:0-2297 GCA_038222995.1 Bacteroidia bacterium
TTGTTTTGTAAGTTTGTTACAAATAACTGCGGATACTCAAACTGTTTATAAGCAAGGGTGGCAAGGTCTTGCGACACACCGTCAATATTGGCATAGTTCCTTACATTCCAGGTAAAAGCAATGGCATTTTTATGGTTTAGGCTCACCATAAAGGATGGCAAGGCAATACGGTTATTCACCATTAAGGCTTTATCCTTGCCGTTATTAGTAGGCACTAAATATTTATCCTGGAAATTATCTTCATCAAATGCAGGGAAAGTGGGATTCGACCACGGCCCTTGTTTTTTTAAGGCATCATGCTTAACACCAATGTAATTATTATAAGCGCCAATGTTAAGCCCTATTAAATTCATATCAAATACCATACGGCTGTCTACTATGCTGGCCGGTTGTTGGTACACGCCGGTAATACCCGCATAATTACTTTGGTTAAAGCCTGTAAAATCCTGTGATTTAACCGTGTAGAATGATAATAATGTAATAAAAAGTAAAAGTTTCTTCATAGGATAACAATTTATAGGCTTCAAAAATAAGATAAACTATTTAATATCAGGTAAAATGAGCTGTTAAATCGCTTTTAAATCCAAAGTAGTCGAAAAATGTCATCCTTCTTCATCTTGTATTTTGATCAGTATTACTATTTATTTATATCCCGGGGTTTCCTGTCTTTTTTAAGAATGTTTTCTGAAAGCTCTCGTAACGAGGCAGTAAATCACAGCGTGAATGCTTATTTCATTTTTCCGGTTTCCACTTTATACGTTCCGTCTGCTCAAATAATTTTAACAATGAAAACCCAACATAGAGATAGAATTAGTATCTTCGCCAACCGTTAGAAAACTATTATGTTAGAGAAATTAGAAGAGATAAAAAGACGTTATACAGACGTAGAAGCAAAGTTGGGAGATCCTACGGTAATTGCCGATATGCGCCTTTTTAAAAAATTAAATATTGAATACCGCACTTTAGAACCCATTGTGGAAGCTTACTATAAATATAAGCAGATCACCGATAATATTAACGGCGCCAAAGAGGTATTGGCTACTGAAAAAGATAAAGATTTTTTAGATATGGCAAAAGCCGAACTGGAGGAGAACAGGGAAGCTGAAGAAAAACTTGCCGATGAGATCAGGTTGTTATTAATCCCTAAAGACCCTGAAGACGCCAAGAATTGCACCATGGAGTTACGCGGTGGAACAGGAGGCGATGAAGCAGCTCTTTTTGCAGGCGACTTGTTTGAAATGTATCGCCGCTATTGCGAAATTAAAGGATACCGGATGGAAGTAATTGATGAAAGCCCGGGATCTATGGGAGGTTATAAAGAAATAAGTTTTAGCATAAAAGGCGATAATGCTTTTGGCACCATGAAGTTTGAAAGCGGTGTACACCGCGTGCAAAGAGTTCCATCAACCGAAGCTGCCGGCCGCGTACATACATCTGCCGCAACGGTTGTGGTATTGCCTGAGGCAGAAGAATGGGATATAGACATTAAACCGGCAGATATTGAAATGGCTACGGCACGAAGCGGCGGAGCAGGGGGGCAGAACGTAAATAAGGTAGAGTCGAAAGTTATATTAACGCATAAGCCTTCGGGCATTGTAGTAACTTGCCAAACACAACGTAACCAGTTAGGGAACCGTGAAAAAGCGATGGAAATGCTGCGTACAAAATTATATGACCTTGAGTTTCAAAAACGCTTGGCGGAAACTACCGGCCGCCGTAAAAGTATGGTAAGCACAGGCGACAGGTCTGAAAAGATCCGTACTTATAACTATCCGCAAAACCGGATCACTGATCACCGAATTAATATGACGCTTTATAACCTGACCGATTTTATGAACGGTTACATTCAACAAATGATAGATTCTTTACAATTTGCGGAAAACGCGGAGAGGTTGAAAGAAGGAGGGTTAGTTAATTAGAGACTGAAGGGAGGAAAGGGATTAAGAGACTGTAAGGAGTATGCAGTTTGCAGAAACAAAACAACTCATAGCTATCTACACAATCTTAATAAAAGGAATAATAGACAAACGAGTAAGCAAGAGCAGTAAAAAAAGAATAGTTAGTGAGCAGTAAACAAAAACAACCAAACAGCTATCTACCTAATCTTGATATAAAAGACATCAGACAAATAAGCATGCAATCCTTAGAAAACAAAAACAACGCACTAACCTCTATTCAACAACTGAACAAAAACTTATGACTCGCGCAGAACTCATACAGCAAATAAAAGCCAAAAAATCGTTTTTATGTGTAGGCCTTGATCCTGATATAGAGAAAATTCCTAAGTTTTTGTTGAG
>JBBRHI010000604.1:0-2295 GCA_038222995.1 Bacteroidia bacterium
ATCTGCTTTTGAGAATAACCGGTTTGCAATAATAAAATTGACAGGATAATAAATGAATAAATTACTTTCATAATAAACGTTTTTTGTTTTTAGAGCATGAAGATAATAATTACTCCCTATCAACAAACACTATTTTACTCAAACGGTAACTATGTTAAATAAATGACTTGAATGTTATTTGAATTTTAAGTAGATTAGCATAAATAAACTAAAGCCATGCAAACTTTCAAAACCATTATAATAGACGACGAAGAGAACAGCCGCAGCAATACACGCACGATGTTGGCTAATTACTGCCCGGAAATTGAAGTTATTGCTGAAGCCGGAAGCGGGATTGAAGGAAAAAAACTGATACAGGAATTAAAACCGCAAGTTGTTTTTTGCGATATTAATATGCCGGGGATGACCGGTTTAGAAATGATAGACGGGTTGGTACATCGCGATTTTTGCCTGATTTTTTTAACGGCTTACAGTGAGCATGGTATTAACGCCGTTAAAGCAGGAGCTATTGATTATTTATTGAAGCCTTTACTCTTAAGTGAATTGCAAGGCGCCGTAAAAAAAGTAGTGCAGTATTATGAGCAAAAAGGAGGCGCAACAGCTGCGGGAAGCAATGATAAAAATTTAGTATTGATAAACCACAGCAAAGGCTTTACGTTAATTGACTATAAAGACATTGTTTGGCTGGAAGCATCTGATAATTACACAAATTTATTTTTAAACACCGGCAAAAAAATAGTGGCCTCTAAAACATTAAAGGAATTTGAAGCTATTTTACCTACCAATGTTTTTTTTAGGATACACCGTTCCTCTTTAATTAATATTGATTTTATTAAAGAATATTCTAACGCGGAAGGCGGCACTATTATTATGAGCGACGGCACCAGTATACAAGTGTCAAAGGCCCGCTCGCAGGAATTTGGGGAGTTTATTAAAACGCGTGCGGTAACACCCAAATAATAATCGCTAAAACACTTGATTTTCAAGGAACTCACGGCTGGTCATGACTTCTATTTCCGAGAAATAAAAGTCATTCAGATCTTCCGTTACAATGAATTTACAACCGCTTTGTATAGCCGAATAATATTGTAACCCGTCTTCAAAATCATGAATTTTTTTGTTTAAGGAAACTTCTTTAACCGTTTTATCACTTACGGTTGTAATGTTTAACTTTGATATTAGAAGATCTATTTTGTGCCTTGCATGAGCGTTACCGCATTTCTTTTCAGCAAAATAATATGCTATTGCCAAACATATAGGCGATGTGTAAAGCTTATACTTTGAAGAATCGGACAAGCTCAAAACCCTTGAACTGTAAGTGAAAACAGGATATTCTTTATTTAAAACAGATACAAGAATATTAGCATCCAGAAATAGTTTCATTTTTTACGGGTTTTGTATTCGTGCTTAACCGATGTGCGTTTTTTTGCTGAAGTAATATATTCCGCTTTTCCTTCCGCCACTGAATTTACCCAATCCGAAACAGGAAAATCTTCGAGTGATTGGTATTGATGAGAAGTGATTTTATCCAATAAATGCTCCATTAAACGGGATAAGCTGATGTTTTGAGAATCTGCGTAACGTTTAGCTTTTTCAATGATTTGTTTATCAAATGATAAAGTGATTTTAGCATCCATGAGAATTAAATTTAATTTATACGACAAAGATATAAATTTAATACGTGTAATCAAAAAAACATTCTTATATCTGTATTCTTATCTGATTCTTTCGCTCAATTCATATTATTTTCTTATTTTTATGATCCTTGATGGTTGTAAAAACTATATATCGTTTTCTTTTTTTTTGCTTGGTATTCGTAACTTCCGGGGCCTATTCACAAAGCAGAAGTTTTTCTTTTCAGCATTACGGCCCGGAAGACGGATTAAGCAATACAAATGTATTAGCCATAAAACAGGATAAGAACAACATTTTATATTTAGCGACCGAAAACGGTGTTTATAATTTCGACGGCTATAATTTTACTAAAATTAAACCCAATACTATTCTCAAATCAAATGACATCAGGAATATTGGTTTTAATAAGGCTAATAACTTAATTATTATTAACAGTCGGGGCGGTATTTATGAGTACACTAAAAAAAGAAATGAGGCAACACTTATTCCCGACTTAAAATTTAATAGTGTTGATGAACTTATTATTGATGAAAATTACAGTTATTCATTAACAGAACAAATCAGGATAACAGCTATTGACAGAAGGACGGGTAAGACTATTGAGGATGAAATAAAAAAAGCAGATAATGCAAATCAGGCATTTGCCGTTTTTAAAACCAA
>JBBRHI010000605.1:0-2293 GCA_038222995.1 Bacteroidia bacterium
GTTTGTGTGTACGTTGGTGTGTTTATTGGTTTATTTCGGGATGTCAAATCTGCTTGATTCAAAAAATGCACAAACTGTATTTGCTACTATTGGGGGTGGAATTTTAATTGTATTCGGGTTTTTCTTTTTTAAAAAGCATGAAGTTAAAACGGAAGAAACGATTGATATCCAAAATCAATTGCCAAGCCCTAAGCTTATGGTGTTAAAAGGATTCTTTCTGAATTTATTCAATCCTTCCGTGTGGCTGTTGTGGTTAACCAATGTAACCGTAACCAGTAAAACGGTGAATTATTCGTTATTTAAAATGCTTGTGTTCTTTATTATTGTTTTGGCAGCGGTGCTTTCTGTAGAGCTGTTTAAAGTAAAATTATCGGGCAAGATCAAACATTACTTAACCGATAAAGTAATGAATATTGTAAACTATATTACCGGAAGCGCGCTTATTATTTTTGGCGTTGTTTTAATTTATAACCACTATTTTAATAAAAGTTAATGGCAGCAGATACGTTTAATGAGCTCAGGAAAAAACTGGAAGAAACAGTTACCTCCTTCCCGTATATTTATATGTTTAAATTCATCATCAAATCTGATAACAGAACGATGGCGCTTGTAGAAGTGATTTTTGATGATGATGCGGACATCATTCAAAAGCAATCCACCAAAGGAAATTACGTGAGCATTACGGTAAAACAGGTTGTAATGAGCATTGATGAAATTATTTCTATTTACGAAAAAGCGGCAGCCATTGAAGGTGTCATGTCTTTTTAAGAATGGCGGTTTACACTTTATCAAATTATGTATTACGTATAAGTGTCAATTCTTTGGGCGCAGAACTGTGCTCTGTTAAATCGGCTGCCGGTGATATTGAATATATATGGCAAGCCGATTCCTCCATATGGGCAAGGCATGCACCTCATTTATTCCCGATCGTAGGTAAATTAAACAATAACTCATATTACTATCAAAATAAGTTATACCAACTGCCGCAGCATGGCTTTGCACGCGATCTCGAATTTAGCTGTATCGAACAATCAAGCGACTCGCTTGTGTTTGAATTAACGGCTTCAGAACAAACACTTATTAATTTCCCCTTTCATTTTAGTTTAAAAATAACTTACACGTTACAAAATAATAGTATTGCAGTTAGTTACTCCGTATTTAACCCTGATAATAAGGAGTTGTACTTTTCTATAGGAGCACACCCTGCATTTAATTGCCCCTTAAAACAAGATGAACGTTTTTCCGATTATGAACTTCAGTTTAATGAATTAGACCATCTTATATTACATAAATTACATGACGGGTTAATTTCGGGTGAAACAGAAAAAATAGAACTTGGCAACCGGGCACTTTCTCTTTCGCCGCAGTTGTTTGAGAAAGATGCTATGGTTTTAAAAAATAACCAAATTACAGGTGTAAAATTAAGGTCTAAAAAAACGGGACACGGAGTGAGTATGCAATGCAACGGCTGGCCTTATTTTGGGATATGGACAAAACCCGGTACGTCTAAATTTTTATGCCTTGAGCCATGGTATGGGCTTGCAGATACTTTCAATTCAAACACCGGCTTCGAAAATAAAGAGGGGATTATGCTGTTAGAAACCGAAAATTATTTTAACGCTTCATTCACTTTAGAGTTTTTTTAAATTTTTAATTTGTTGCCACGCACACATATATATACTATCATCTTCGTTATTTGTGTGATAAGTTTTTTATTTCAATTTAAAACAATTAATCAATTCCCGCAATCCATTCATGCTTGGGCCCAGTGTGATAGATACGCGCTTGCACTGGGTTTTATTGACAATGGCGGAGATCTGTTTCATCCGCAAACGTATGTGATGAATAATCAGTTTCCCGGTGAATTTATGATTCCGAGAAATACGACTGTTACGTCTGTTGATTTTCCTATCCATGATTACATCGTATCCTTTATTATGCGCGTGGTTCATAGCACGCAACCATGGTGTTTTAGGTTGTATACATTAGTATGTGCCATGATCGGATTATATTTTTTGTATCGTTTAACGGCTTTGTTTACCCAATCGCTTACACGGGCCCTTTTTGTTGTCCTCTTCGCGTTAAGCTCACCGGTATTTTTATATTATGAAGGAGGCTTTTTGCCAACGTTACCGGCATTGTCCACCGGTTTTATAAGCCTATTTTTCTTTTTTAATTTTATAAAAGCAGGTATTAAAAAACACTTTTATTTATCTGTTTTATTCATCACTTTATCAGCAATGGCAAGGCTTCCGTTTGCTATTGTAATTGTGGCCATAGGATGTTTTGAAGG
>JBBRHI010000606.1:0-2283 GCA_038222995.1 Bacteroidia bacterium
GGCAGGGTAGCTTTTAAAGATAACTATGAGCATGAACTTATTTTAACAAAAAATGAGCTGGGACTCCTCTCTAAAACAAACCACCAACTCAATAAAACGCTTAATGTAAATTCAAATTTTATTGCCTGGAAAACAAAAAAATTAAAATTTAACAATATACTTTTTTCAGAAGTGTGTGCTACGCTGGAAAATTACTTTTCTATTACCATTGATGTTAAAGATAAAGCCTTGCTTAATTGTCATTTTACGGGGACATTTAATGACCCTAAACTTAAAGATGTTATTACCGTTTTAGAAAATACTATGAACGTAAAAGTAAAAATTGAAGAAAAGCAAATTTCAATTTCCGGTAAGGGGTGTTGATGTAATTATGAAATTAAGATGTTTAATTACTCTTTATCTATTGCATTTGTGCGTTACTCATTCATTGGCGCAGCAAAAACCACCCGTTAAAAACATAACCCTTTCGGTAGTCGATAGCCCTTTATCTGATGTTCTAACTGAAATTACTACTCAAACAAAATTAGAATTCTCGTATGTCAATAATAGTATTGACCTTTCTCAAAAAGTAAGTTTTTCTTTTTCTAACCTTCCACTTGCTGATGCACTTGACAAAATATTCCGTCCCGCAACTATTCAATGGACTTTAGTTGGAAATTTAATTGCATTAAAAGCAATTCAAAACTTGAATTTTCGTGTGTGCGGAAAAGTATTAGATACTCAAACTAAGCTTCCGCTCCAGTATGCAACTGTTTATTTAAAGGAAGATGCTCTTGCCGTTAATACAGATTTTACCGGGAATTTTTGTCTTAATAAAATTTCTGCGGGCGAACATCTTATTGTTGTCCGCGCCTTTGGTTATGGTGTTACTGAACAACGTATTAATGTAAATGACAAAGCGCTTTTTTTAACTATTTCATCCACTCCTCAAGCACTCGAACTTAGCGAAGCAATCGTTATTTCAGATAAAATAATTGAACATACTTCTGTTAGTGAAATGCAAGTTAATCAAACTCAAATGCAAGCAGCAAAAGGAATTTCAAATGACCCGATGAAAGCTATTACCTCTTTACCGGGCGTGGCAGCGAATGTTGATTTATTTGGTCCGAGCGACATTCATGTGAGGGGTGGTGAATCTTCTGAAAATGTGTATTTACTTGATAATATCAAACTGGGATTTCCTTTTTATTTTTTCGGTCAATCGGTTATAAATCCTGAAATGCTTACTAAAACAGAGGTTTTAACCGGAGGTTATGCAGCCAATTATGGTAACGCCATGTCTTCCATATTTAATTTTACAACAAAAACCGGAGATAACGAACACTTTAGCGGTAATGTGGATTTAAGCGCGTTTAATACATCTGCCCTCTTTCAAGGCCCGCTCATAAAAAATAAATTAACCTTTATTGCCGGTGCTCGCAGAAGTAATTTAGATTTGCTTACCTATAATACGGGCGTAAGAACTTTGAATATGGGTGATCTCACCACAAAAACAGTTTATACTATTAATGATAAAAACAAACTAAATCTTACCACCTTAAATGTAAGTGATATACTCCATTTCCCAAACCAAAGCTCATTTAGTTCTGACCTAAACGCGAAGGATAAAATAAATGCACAGAATTTACAATTGCAAAGTATTTTATCAACCAAAGCTTATAGTAAAATTTCTTTTTTGCATTCGGGTTTGAATCTTAATGCTACTTCTCCGGAAATACTATATCATATAAATGCTAACGAATACGGTATAAGAGATGATATAACGTTTTATCCAAAACCAACTATTAAACTAAAAACAGGGATCGAAATAAATATAGATGATGAAAAATCTGAGTTTAGAGAGCAATACAAAACTACTGATATATCCATAACGGATTCATCAAAACTTGCCCAGGTAAGAAAAGTCAATAAAACAAGTTTCGCCTCCGGGGCATACCTGTTTTATGACGGCTCGTTATTAAAAAGAATTAAAACAAATATTGGCTTTAGAGTTGATTATAATCAATTGAATAATAGTATAAATTTTTCTCCAAGAATAACGACAGGTTATGATATAACCGGCACTACGCTTATCTCAGGAAGCTGGGGATACTTTTATCAAGCACCAAGTGCTTTTGAGGCTAGCCAAAATCCTTCTTTGAAATCGAACAATTGCGAACATTATATTTTGTCTTTAAAACAAAAAATCGGGGCAACATTATCTCTCCGAATTGAGGGCTATTATAAAGACTATCATAATATTATAATCTTCGACACCGCCAATGTGTTTTCAAATAAAGGTAA
>JBBRHI010000607.1:0-2276 GCA_038222995.1 Bacteroidia bacterium
TATTACCAAAGAGGCATCAGCAAATCACTGCTAAAAGATTACAAAGGAGCGCTTGAAGATTTTGATGAAGCAATTAATTTAAAGCCGGATTATATATTAGGTCTTCTTGAAAGGGGAATAACCTATTATGTGATAGAAAAAGATTTACCGGCACTACAGGACTTTAATAAAGTGATACAGCTCGATCCTAAAGACGGGTTGGCTTACTATTACCGGGGCAAGCTCAAAAAATACATGAACGATTTACCGGGCTCATGCGCCGATCTTAAACAGGCCAAACTATTTGGTAATGAAGCCGCAGAGAAAGAACTTTCAAAAAATGGCTGTAAATAGTTAAATTTCTCTTTAATATATTTTCATGCACCTACCGGTTGAATTTGGTAATATCCGGAAATAAGCGCGCAGGAGTGTTTTAATAAATAATGCTCTTGTAAAGATTATAACCTTAATGTACCAAAAACCGGTACGTGGATAAATTAAAAAATTAAGCCTTACAGGAAATGAGTTAATCTGAAAAAACAAAAAGAACCTATTTTTTCTTAGGCTTTTCTTTAGCTGCTTCTAAAAGTGTATTTATCTTTTTGAGGTAAGCAATCTCCTTCTGAAGCAATTCCACTTGATTTTGTAAAGCAATGATTTGATCTGCAGATTTTCCGTAAGGAATGCCGTCCTCATTAACATGAAAGTGCTTGATATTATCTGATAGGTATTCCTTTTGGGAGGAATACATAGAAAAGAAATCACATTTAAGAATCTTGCCTATAGCGTTCAGTAAGTTAGTGTCAATACTTTCCCGCTTAAAAATATCGTACACAACGTTTCGGCTCCTGTTTACTTTTACGGCAAAGTCAGTTACCGAAATACCTTGCCGGTATACCTCATCTTCTATCTTTTTACCAATGTGAATAGGCATACCCAAAGGTAAAAGCCCCGTAGCATCAGCACATGTATTAGTGTAACGAATATTGTTTCATAATGTAATTAATTATATTACATTTGTATTACTTTAGCAAACACTGTGTAGTAATAAAATATAATAATCCAAAATGTACTCTGAATGAAACTTTAATTATTAAATCATATTAATGCGTTTATAACTGAACTGTTAACCTCTAAAACCGCGAATTTAACCAGTAAGACTTTCAGTAAGGACGCCCCAAAAGGGCGTACACTTATTGTTCTTACGCAGGAGCTTCGCGGTTCCGAGAGGTTGAGCAATACAGGAGTTACGCCCCCCTCATTTATGAACTTGACGGACCGGGAAATTAAAATCATATTAGTGGATGACCATAAACTGGTTACACAGGCTTATGCTTCCATGCTGAATGATGTACCCGGCTTTATTGTAACCGGGCAAGCCTATAACGGAAAGGAGGCGCTTATCCTTATTGAAAATTCACCGCCTGATGTTGTCATCTTAGATGCCGACATGCCTGTAATGACCGGCGCAGAAGCTCTGAAAATAATACACGAAAAATACCCGCACATTAAAGTTATTATTTTAACCATGCACAAAGAGATGGTGTATGTATCTAACTTTTTAATAAACGGTGCACACGCCTTTTTAAGTAAGAACTGTGAAATGGAAGAACTTATTAAGGCAATACGTACCGTTATAAAAGAAGGATATTATTTCAGCAGCACTGTATCCAAAGCCATCGTATCTAGCACCATAAAAGATTCTGATTTTGGCGAAGATTACCGTCAATTACGTTTAACGGAAAGAGAAACAGAAGTACTTAAATTGATTTGTGAAGACAAGACCGCCGAAGATATAGCTGTGCAATTAAATATTTCGGTGAGTACGATTAAATTTTTCAAAAAAAATATTTACCAAAAAACAAATACCAATACTGTAGCAGGTTTAGTAAAATATGCCATAAAGAACGGATTAACTTATGTAGACTAAATAATTATGAAACAAAGACAACACTGTTTTAACGCTGTTTTTCAAAAATACCTATCCGAAAGTATAGGTAAACTATGCAGACATAAAAAAACGCATAACTAAAATGATTTCATTTGCATATACTTCCTCTATCAGTGATAACAGTATGTTCAGGCCGGCCGCTTTTAAAGAACATAGTGTAAAAACTTTTAGTGAAGTACGAGTAGGTAATTTTACCGGCGGAATACTCCGACTGCTTCGCCTTTAATTAAAAGTTAGACGGTCCTCTACCGATTAGAGAATTTAAAAAACCAATAAATATTATGAAAAAAATAATTACAGTTTGCCTATTAGTAATAGGCCTGGCAAGCGCTAAAGCCGCTACAGT
>JBBRHI010000608.1:0-2275 GCA_038222995.1 Bacteroidia bacterium
TTTTTAATTATTTTAATACCACGGAGCAACTGCCTGTTTTAAAACACAGCTTAAATAACGGCGTTACTTTACGCTACGGCGAAAACCCTCACCAAAAAGGAGTGTTCTACGGAGATATGGAAGCGATGTTCACCAAGCTGAACGGAAAAGAATTATCCTATAATAATTTATTGGATGTGGACGCCGCGGTTAATTTAATGGCTGATTTTACGGATGAGCCGACCTTTGCTATTTTAAAACATAATAACGCTTGCGGAGTAGCGAGTCGTCCTACCATTTTAGATGCTTATAAGGATGCCCTTGCCGGTGATCCGGTATCCGCGTTTGGCGGGATTTTAATTTCAAATACGGAAATAGATTTTGAAACCGCGGAAGAGATCCACAAATTATTTTGTGAAGTGGTAATTGCTCCTTCCTATTCGCATACCGCTTTAGCTTTATTAAAAGCAAAGAACAACCGCATTATTTTAATTCAGAAACCGGTGGAGCTTCCTAAAAAACAGATCCGCACATTACTGAACGGTATTATTGAACAGGATAAAGATTCGGTAACGGAAACAACCGCCAACCTCACAACCGTTACTAACGTTTCACCTACTGATGCTCAATTAAAAGATCTTATTTTCGCAAATAAACTGGCAAAACACACAAAATCAAATACGATTGTCATTGCTAAAAACAATCAGCTAATTGCCAGCGGCACAGGTCAGACCTCGCGCGTGGATGCCTTAAGGCACGCCATTTCAAAAGCACAGTCATTCGAATTCGATCTAAAAGGAGCGGTAATGGCAAGCGATGCCTTTTTCCCTTTTGCAGATTGTGTAGAGATCGCTCATCTAGGAGGCATTGATACAGTCATACAACCGGGCGGTTCTATTAAAGATAAAGACAGTATTGAATACTGCAACGCCAAAGGCATGAGTATGGTATTTACGGGAACACGACATTTTAAGCACTAAAACCCGGTTATTGAGTTAGAGGATTTAAAGAGACAGAATCCGTATTTTGGATAGAACTACTAAAAGATTCAAATTCTTTAACTCATATAAAACAAGTTGTTTACTAAATGAAGCAACTGAAACCTTAAAAAATGTTTCAAAACCGCGAAAACACTAAAAGATAAAACTAAAAAGAAATAACTAATTAAATAATAACTAACTTACTCATTCAATAATTCTCCAATTCAACAACTAACTATATGGGCTTATTTGATTTTTTAACACAAGACATTGCAATTGACTTAGGTACGGCAAACACTATTATTATTCACGATGAAAAAGTAGTAGTGGATCAGCCCAGTATTGTAGCGGTAGACAGAACAACCGGGAAAGTAATAGCAGTTGGTAAACAGGCTCAAATGATGCATGGTAAAACCCATGAAAATATTAAAACCATTCGTCCGCTAAGGGATGGAGTTATTGCCGATTTCCAGGCAGCGGAAGAAATGATCAAAGGAATGATCAAAATGATTAACCCGGGTAACCGTTTCTTTAAACCGTCGTTACGTATGGTGGTTTGCATTCCCAGCGGAATTACGGAAGTGGAGAAACGGGCAGTGCGCGACAGTTGTGAACATGCCGGCGCCAAGGAAGTTTACATGATCCACGAACCAATGGCAGCAGCTATCGGTATGGGTATTGATGTGGAAGAGCCTATGGGAAACATGATCATTGATATTGGCGGCGGTACGTCTGAAATTGCCGTTATGGCTTTGGGAGGTATTGTGTGCGATAAATCAACCCGTATTGCCGGTGATGATTTTAATGCCAATATTGAAGAATACATGCGCAGGCAGCACAACATTTTAATTGGTGAGCGTAGTGCGGAACAGGTTAAAATTGAAGTGGGCGCTGCCATGACAGAAATTGAAAACCCTCCTGCCGACTATGCCGTGCAGGGAAGAGATTTAATGAGCGGGATCCCGAAAGAAGTATTTGTAAGCTATGTAGAGATTGCACATTGCCTGGATAAATCCATTTCCAAAATTGAAGAAGCCATTTTAAATGCGTTGGAAATGACGCCCCCCGAATTAGCGGCAGATATCTATAGAACGGGCATCTACATGGCCGGTGGCGGTTCTTTATTAAGAGGATTGGATAAGCGTATTTCTTTAAAAACAAAATTACCAGTGCATGTGTGCGAAGACCCATTAAGAGCTGTAGCTCGTGGCACCGGCATCGCGCTTAAAAACGTTCACAAATTCCCTTTCTTAATTAAATAAATCATTATTATCGACTCATGTTTTTTTAGAAAACTGAATATTTTTAGAAAAACA
>JBBRHI010000609.1:0-2264 GCA_038222995.1 Bacteroidia bacterium
AGATTGCCTTAACAAATATTGCTGAGCGTTGGAAATATAAACTGGATGAAACATCTCCTGGCATTTTCAGGCTGGATGTGGCCATGAAACAAAAAGACGGAACCATGCGATACCAGTTTGTATACGCCTGGCTGATTAAAGAGCGTTATATGGGCAAGGATGCATTTTATTTTAACAGCCGTTGCGGAGAATATAATTTAAATTTAAACTTATATCAATTATTTAAAGAAAGCAGTTATTGCACTTACTGTTCGGTAATTATTACAACTGATAAACGGACCGACGGTACACCTTGTGAAACTGTTGTAGTACATGCTGTTCAGCCCGTTGAACTCACGTCTGAAGCTATTTTAAATGAGGTGATCTGGGATATAGCAACGAAAGCGGACATTATTGAGCAAACTTATTTTGGCGGAGACACCAATTAAAATTAATCCTAAATCATAAAAAAAAGCTGCTTTGTATTCAAGCAGCTTTTTTTATGAATCCTATAACTGCAATGTCATTATTTCATTTCAGTTACAAATTGTGCTAACGGTGTACGTACTTTTTTAAGATTTACCAACCAGTCTTTTTCAGCATCCCTGTACCCTAATGGTAAAAGTGTAACACTTTTTAATCCTTTTTTATCCAATCCTAATAATTCATCTAACTCAAGGTTTTTAAATCCTTCCATGGGAGTGGCATCTACTTTTAATTCAGCGGCGGCGGCAATAGCCATTCCAAAACCAATATATGCTTGGCGCGCGGCATGTGCATAGTTTACTTCTGCATCACGGGTTGTATAGCTGCTTAATAACATGTTTTTATAATCATCCATCGCATTTGCCGGTATACCGCGTTCGGTTGTTGTTCTGGTAAACACATCTTCTATCCGTTCTTTTGTATAATTATCCCAGGCTGCAAATACCAATACATGCGAACCATCTATAATTTGTTGCTGGTTATGGGCAATAGGCAGTATTTTTTCCTTCAGTTCTTTATTGGTAATCACTATCACTTCAAAAGGCTGTAAGCCCGAGGAGGTTGGCGCCAGGTGGGCTGCCTCTATAATACTTTTAACATCTGATTCCGGAACAGCTTTGCCGTTCATTTTTTTAGTGGCATAACGCCATTTTAATGCATTTAATAATTCCATAAGGTTGTTTTTTTGAGTATAATTTTTTAAAATTTGTATATACAACAGCGTATTTAAAAAAAAGTTTATTTACGCGGACAAATGTCAGTAATATAGTTTACTTTTGAAAGTACTTTCCAAAAAGAAAGTGCTTTCCTTCGGGAAACTATATTTAACTCATGTCAAAAAAAGTAATCATACACGAAAAATCAGATCTTTGCAAAGGACGGCTTCGTTCGGTACACGACACGCTTGATCTGCTAAGCGGCAAGTGGAAGATCTCCATTATCAGCTCTCTGAGCTTTAACGGTAAACGGCGTTTTATGGAACTACAAAGAGATGTAGAAGGCATTGGTGCAAAAATGTTGTCGAAAGAATTGAAAGAGCTGGAAATAAATGAACTGGTTATTAGAACCGTTTACGATACAAAGCCGGTAACGGTTGAGTATGCCCTTACAAGCTACGGAAAAACGCTTCAGTCCGTTATTCATGAGATGTCGAAATGGGGAGCACAACATCGTAAACGCATTGTAAAGCAAGCACATGATAAAAGTAAAGCAGCCTAAAACTATTACATCACAATTTTAAGCTTTGCATATTTTAATAACAGATTTTTTTCTCCGTTATTTTTAAATTGGATAGTTGCTTTTGCTCCGGGGTATACTCCTTCAATAGCAGTAACTTCACCGATCCCGAATTTTTCATGCTCCACTACACTGCCTACTCTTAAGTTTGCATTGGCGCTATTATCTATCGGGGAATTGGTAGCCGCCATTCGCTGAGCTAAAGGAATTAACTTTTTAGGCGGAGAAAAATTAATAGGCTTTGGAATTATTTTTTCGGCATCATTCGATTTTTCTTTAAAATCAAACGATTTATGTAAGCTGCCTCCAAAAGAATTGGCTGTGTTTATCCGGTTAAACGCATTATCGCTGAACTTATTTGCTACAGGCTCATCCGGGTAATCTACGCATGCCGCATCCAGTTCATCAATAAAACGGCTCGGCTCACAGTAAATAATATTGCCGAAACGGTAACGCGTTGTTGCAAAGCTAATCGTTGCTTTTTTTTCGGCACGGGTAATGGCCACATAAAATAACCGGCGTTCTTCTTCCAGCTCGCTTCGGCTGTTTAAAGCCATTTGCGA
>JBBRHI010000610.1:0-2263 GCA_038222995.1 Bacteroidia bacterium
GGGTTTTAACATCGGCAACCACCTTAAAAGATATTCCCGCTTTTGTAGGCATGAAAAAACATACCGTTTTAAATTATACCTTAAATAACGAAGTTTCTAAATCAGCCCTTAAATTAAAATCGGTAAGGGTTAAAGGAGACGATAAGCTCGAAGCCTTGATGCTATTGTTAGGTAAAACAGGAGATCGCTCCACTATTGTGTTTTGTAATCACCGTGAAGCTGTTAACCGCATTTCCGAACAATTAACCTATTATAAAATCGGACATGGATTCTATCATGGAGGCCTCGACCAGATTGATCGTGAGAAGACCTTAATTAAATTAAGAAATCAAAGCATTAAAATTTTAGTCACCACCGACCTTGCAGCCAGAGGTTTGGATGTGCCCGAAATTGAATCGGTGATTCATTACCAGATGCCGGCTACGGAAGACGTGATGGTACACCGCAACGGAAGAACAGCGCGCATGAATGCGGAAGGAACCGTTTATTTTTTATTGGATTTAGAGGATCATTTACCGAAATTTTTGAATGAAGTGCCCGAAGAAGAAGAGCTGCCGGCTAAACAGACTATGCCTCCGTCAAGCAATTGGTCAACCGTATACATTTCGGCCGGTAAAAAAGACAAGATCAATAAAATGGATATTGTGGGAATGCTTATTCAAAAAGGAAAGCTTCAAAAGGAAGAAATAGGAAAAATAGAAGTGCTCGACCATTCGGCGTATGTAGCTGTAGAAAAAAGCAAAGTACATAAAACACTGCAGCTCATTAAAGAAGAAAAGATCAAGAATAAAAAAGTAAAAACAGAACTTTCCTCCTGATTCATTATGAGGCCAAAGAATTATCTGTCGTCTCAAATAGTGGATTTAACGGATAAACCGGTTAGTGGGAGCATGAGAAACGTGTATTAATTTGCCGGAATTAAGATCTAAGATAAAAACTGTATATTTACGCACTCTTATGAATATTTGTTTTACAATTCCGGGTAAGTACCAATTGCAATTTGATATACTTTATAATTTCTTTAAAGTATAAACTACTAATAACAATTAATGACATTTAAAGAATTAAAACTAATTGACCCGCTTTTAAAAGCGCTCACTAAAAAAGGATATGAAACTCCTTCACCCATTCAAGAAAAAGCAATCCCGTACATTTTAGAAGGCCACGATATGTTTGGCTGTGCACAAACAGGAACCGGTAAAACGGCCGCTTTTGCCTTACCGATCTTACAGTTGCTTGATGCTAACCGTAAAGCTAACACCCGTAAGGAAATTAAAGCCTTAATATTGGCGCCAACCCGTGAGCTTGCTTCGCAGATCAGTGAAAACTTTACGGCATACGGCAGTAACCTTGGCTTTTCGCACGCCGTTATTTTTGGCGGTGTATCGCAATTTCACCAGGTTAATGCGCTTAAAAAAGGAATTGATATTTTAATAGCAACTCCCGGGCGTTTGTTAGACCTTATGCAGCAAGGTTTTATAAAACTTGGAGGTGTAGAATATTTTGTATTGGATGAAGCAGACCGTATGCTCGATATGGGCTTTATACATGATATTAAAAAAGTATTGACCAAGCTTCCCGTAAAAAAACAAACTTTGTTCTTTTCAGCTACCGCTGCGCCAAACATTATGAAGCTTGCTAACGGCATCCTTCATAACCCGGTAAGTGTTGCCGTTAATCCGGTATCATCAACCGCCACGCTTATTAAGCAACTGGTATATTATGTAAAGCAGGATAAAAAGGTAGGCTTATTAAAACATATTATAGAGACTCAAAAAATACAGCATGCTTTAATTTTTACCAGGACCAAACGCGGCGCCGATAAGGTTGCCAAGCAATTAAACGGTTACGGTATTAAAGCGGAAGCGATTCACGGCAATAAATCGCAAGGCTCCCGTGAAAGAGCTTTGAAAGCATTTAAAGACAGGACACTTCGTATTTTAGTGGCAACCGATATTGCATCGCGCGGTATTGATGTTGACAAGCTTTCGCATGTGATTAATTTTGAAATACCGGAAGTTCCTGAAACATACGTTCACCGCATTGGCCGAACGGGTAGGGCGGGTGAGGACGGCATTGCCATTTCGTTATGTGCACATGCTGAGTTACCTGATTTTAAAGGAATAGAAAAGCTTGTTAAAAAGGAAATAGAGGTCGTAAAGAAGCATCCTTTTATTTAATAATAAATGCAGCGTTATTAGGCTGCATTTATTATATATTAGACTTAACAAAAATGCACCGTTATAAATCAGCGGTGCATTTT
>JBBRHI010000611.1:0-2259 GCA_038222995.1 Bacteroidia bacterium
CCTGTTATTCACTTAATAAATTAACAAGATTTTAACAAAAGTGATTTTATAACTCATTTTTTAACAATTCCCTTGTTTTTTACATCTAACCGCAATAAATCATTTTCCGGGAAATAACTGTAGATTCGCCTAATGACAGCAACGGCTTTATCTGTATTCGATTTTTTAACTGAAAGCAAAGAGGAATTGATTATTGATGTCCGGGCGCCGATCGAATTCTTTAAAGGACACATCCCCAATGCGGTTAACATTCCTTTATTTGAAGACAGCGAACGCGCAGAAATAGGAACTTTATTTAAACAACAGGGAAAAGATACTGCCGTAAACAGGGGTCTGGAAATCGTTTCTCCCAAAATGGTTCCGTTCGTTAATAACGTAAAAGCACTCTCCAAAAACAAAAAAGTATTTGTGTATTGTTTTAGAGGCGGCATGCGCAGTAACAGCTTTGCGTGGTTAATGAATACATCGGGTTTGGACGCGGCTATACTGAAAGGCGGATATAAAGCTTACAGAAACCATGCGCTTAACTACTTTGAAGAAAAAAAGAAGATCGTATTGTTAGGCGGCAATACAGGCAGTGCTAAAACCGATATTATTAAATGCCTTCCGGCGCTTGAGGTACAAACGATCGACCTCGAAGGACTGGCCCATCATAAAGGATCGGCCTTTGGTGCTATTAATGAACAGAAACAATTACCGCAACAAAACTTTGAACACAGTTTGTTTGAACAACTTCAGTTAATAGATGCTAACAAATTGGTAGTGCTTGAAGATGAATCGAAAAGTATAGGTTTTAATAAATTGCCTCATGCTTTATGGTCGCAAATGAAAGAAGCACCGATCATTAAACTTGAGATCCCGTTTGAATTACGCGTTCAAAAGCTGGTAGAAGATTATACAACGGCCAACATAGATGAATTAAAGGAATGCGTTATAAAAATTTCGCAACAGCTGGGATCTTTAAATACAAAACTATGTTTGCAGTACTTAGATGGAGGAAATTTGCACGATGTAGCACGCCTTTCTTTATTATATTATGACAAAGCATATAATTTTATATACCTGAATAAAAAACAGCCTATTATTGTGCTAAGCTCCGATACCATAGATGCCGAGACTAATGCCCGAAAAGTAAAACAGATTACAGATACGTTAAATTAAAAACAATGTCATTTAAGCTCACTCAATACAGTAAAGCCTCGGGTTGCGGCTGTAAAATTGCGCCTGCCGTGCTCGAAGAAATTTTGAAAGGATGTAAGCAAACCGTTACATTTAAAAATTTACTGGTTGGTAATGAAACAAAAGATGATGCGGCTGTTTATGAATTAAACGATGGCAGCTGCGTAATAAGCACTACCGATTTTTTTACGCCTATTGTAGACGATGCTTTTGATTTCGGAAAAATTGCTGCCTGCAATGCCATAAGCGATGTATATGCCATGGGCGGAAGGCCTTTAATGGCAGTGGCTATTTTAGGATGGCCCGTTGATAAAATTCCCGCTGAAATAGCGCAACAGGTTATTAAAGGTGCTCAGGAAATCTGCAGTACGGCCGGCATTCCTTTAGCAGGCGGGCACAGCGTAGATACACAAGAACCTTTGTTCGGGTTAGCGGTAACCGGGCTTATAAAAAAACAGCATATCAAAAAGAATAACTCCGTTAAAGAAAATGATGTACTCTACATTACAAAACCATTAGGCATAGGCATTTTGAGCACTGCTTTAAAAAGAGGGTTATTAAATGAAGCGGGTTACAAACTATTACTGGCACATACAACCGCTTTAAATTCAATAGGAGAAGTGCTGGGAACATTAAAGTACGTAAACGCAATAACTGACGTAACAGGTTTTGGTTTTGCGGGGCATTTACTGGAAATGCTTGATGGAACGGGCCTATCGGCTATCATAAAAAAAGATTCACTTCCTTTAATAGAACAGGCTGTAAATTACAGTAAGCAATTTGTATTTCCCGATAACACAACCCGCAACTACAATGCACAGTCTAAATTTATTGAGGGTATGACAGATCTTGATTTCATTATGTACTGCGATCCTCAAACTTCGGGCGGTTTATTATTTAGCATTAACGCAGATTATGAAAACGAAATGGATACTGTATTGAACTCGCAACAACAGTATTTTGCCAAAGTAGGAACGATTGTTCCAAAAAAAGAAAAAGCAATTGTTTTTATTTAGACAACCCCACTAAAATTTTTAAGGATTGTTTCCAGGAAAGGTCTCTTGAACGACACGCCAATAC
>JBBRHI010000612.1:0-2257 GCA_038222995.1 Bacteroidia bacterium
AGGATGTACAAGCTTATTATAAAAACTTTTCCGCTTACAATTCGGTATTAGCAGTGAGCGGGGATATTGACCGGGACGCAGCCCTAAAAAAACTGGATTTCCTGAACAAGTTACAGTCAAGTGCGACCATGCCGATGGCTAAGTATAAATTACCGGAAATTGATAAAACACGGATTTACTTTGTAGATAAAAAAGGGGCACCTCAATCGGAAATCCGTGTAGGTTATATCTCGTTAGCGTACGATGCAACGGATGAGTTCTTTAAATCAACGATTATGAATTATTCTTTTGCCGGAGCGTTTAACAGCCGCGTTAATTATTTGTTACGCGAAGTAAAAGGATATACTTACGGGGCAAGAGGTGGTTTTTACGGGGGTAAATTTGCAGGGCCCTATACTATTAACGCAGGGGTAAGAGCAAACGCAACAGACAGCTCGGTGGTGGATATTATGACGGAATTAAAAAAATACAACCAAGGCGGTATTACAAACGAAGAACTTGACTTTACTAAAAACGCCATGGCTCAGGCTGATGCCTTAAAATACGAATCTCCTTTTCAAAAATTAGGATTTGTAAAACGTATTGTAGATTTTGGTTTAGATAAAACATTTGTGGCCAAACAAGGCGAAATAATCAGCACGATAAGTAAACCTGAAATTGACCAATTGGCAAAAACAAATTTACCGTACGATAGGATGATTATTTTAGTAGTAGGTGATAAAGCATCCAACTATGATAAACTATCAAAACTCGGTTATGAAATAATTGAGTTGGATATTAACGGAAATAAGATTAATTAAGTTTAGAAAGAGGGAAGGTTTAGAAAGTGTAAAAGCGTAACGCCGTTTAAAACTTTTGACTTCCGGGCCTGTTAACTTTCAAAACCTTTTAACTTTAAATAAAAAATGAACATAGGAATTGTATGCTATCCTACATTTGGCGGGAGCGGCGTAGTAGCAACAGAATTAGGGATTGCCCTTGCAGATAAAGGACATAAAGTTCATTTTATTACCTATTCGCAACCGTTCAGGCTTAACCACTTTAACGAAAATTTATTTTACCACGAAGTAAATGTAAACGATTACCCTTTGTTTGATTACCAACCTTACGAAAGCGTATTAGCAAGCAAAATTGTAGACGTTGCCATTTATGAACGCCTCGATGTGTTGCATGTACACTATGCAATACCGCATGCGTCGGTAGCTTATTTAGCCCAGCAGATCCTGAAATCAAAAAAAATAAAACTACCTTACATTACTACCTTGCATGGAACAGATATTACGTTGGTTGGGCAGGATCCTTCCTTTGAACCGGTTATCTTTTTTTCATTGAATAATAGTAACGCTATTACATCAGTATCTGAAAGTCTGAGAAAAGATACTTTAAAGACTTTTAAAATTTCGAATGACGTAAAAGTGATTCCCAACTTTATAAAAATTGCAGAATACGAAGACGTAACAGATGCCTGTCAGCGTAAACGGTTTGCAAAAGACACTGAAAAAATTCTCATCCACATTTCTAACTTTCGTAAAGTAAAACGGGTGGAAGACGTGCTAAGAGTATTTGATATTGTTCGAAAAAAAATGCCGAGTAAATTAATATTAGTTGGCGACGGACCGGAAAGGCCGCAAATTGATAAACTTTGCAGAGAATTAGATACCTGTAACGATATTATATCGGTAGGGAAAATTGCCAACCCTAAAGAAATTTTGGCAGTAGCGGATGTATTTATCTTACCTTCCGAAACAGAAAGTTTCGGGCTCTCAGCCTTAGAGGCTATGGCAATGAAGATCCCTGTGATTTCTACCAATACCGGCGGTATTCCCGAATTAAACATACACGGCAAAACCGGCTACATGAGCAAGGTAGGCGATTATGAAGACATGGCAAAAAACACCATTCACTTATTATCGAACGAAGAAACATATAAAAAATTTAAAGCCAACGCGTTTGAACAGGCTAAAAAATTTGACTTAAATTACATTCTGCCAATGTATGAGCAATTGTATAAAGAGGTAATTGCCGCAGGAATATAAATTACACTAACAGGAATAGAATGAACAGGCAACACCGATACAAAGGCACCATTCAATGGACCGGTAATAACGGTGAAGGAACTACCTCTTACAGGGCTTATGAAAGAAGTTATACGTTTTCAATAGATCATAAACCCTCTATTTTAGGCTCGTCCGATCCCTCGTTTCGCGGAGATCCTGGAAAACTTAACCCGGAAAATCTTTTACTTACTTCTTTAGCC
>JBBRHI010000613.1:0-2249 GCA_038222995.1 Bacteroidia bacterium
GCACTCGTAATACTATTGGCAGGCGTTACAACTGTTGCCGATCTTAAAGCAAGACTTACTTTTTTAATAAACCGCTACAAGCATGTCGTATTATTTTTTATAATAACCGCATTGGTCATATCACCTCAGTTACTTTACTGGAAGTATGTTACGGGCCATTATATTGTTTTTTCCTATGGCAAGGAGCGATTTTATTTTAACAGCCCTCATGTGATGGATTGCCTCATTGGTTTCAGAAAAGGCTGGCTTATTTACTCTCCCCTATTTCTTTTTGCAATAGCAGGCTTGTACTTTTTGAAAAAACAACCGGCCCGCGTATTTTACAGCTTACATATTATCTTGTTACCTGTGTATTTCTATTTAGTGGCAAGCTGGTGGTGCTGGTGGTACGGCGGTTCCTTTGGTTTACGCCCCATAATAGATCTGTATCCTTTATTGATTTTCTCTTTAGCGGCTTGTTTTTATAAGATCAACGAGCTTACTAAAAAAAAACGTGCCGGTTTATTCAGTATTGTAGCTTTGCTAACAGCCCTTAATATTTATCAAACGTTTCAATATAAATACAATATTATTCATTACGATTCCATGACTGCTAAAGCTTACGTTAATGTGTTTGGCAAAATGAGCAAAGTCGATATAGACACGACCCTTCTCTACCACCCGGATTATGAAAAAGCACTGTCAGGTACAGGAGATTAAGGGCTTTAATTTGTTCAATCGGTATTATCCGGGTTATCATGTCATTATTGGATTAAGGATCATTTCATAATTACTTCTGTTGCAAAATATTATTTTATTACTTTTACCTTATGGCACTTCTGCTTTCAGAAAACATTAAAGTTGCAACCGATTCCATTAAAGGAAATAAACTAAGGGCATTTTTAACCATGCTTATTATTTTTTTCGGCATCACCGCCCTTGTCGGCATCTCTTCTGCAATAGATGCCATGAAAGCCTCTATTAACAGTAATTTTACGAGTATGGGCGCCAACTCTTTTACCATTCGTAATAAAGAAACTTCTGTAAGGATAGGAAGACAGGGTAAGCGTTCAAAAAAATATAAATCAATCTCTTATAAAGAAGCCATTCGTTTCAAAAATGAATTTACATTCCCGGTCACTACGGCTGTCTCAACCATGGCATCTTTTGCAGCCCGCATTAAATATGAATCTGAAAAAACAAACCCTAACATTCAATTATTTGGAGGCGATGAAAATTACCTGGCCACCAGCGGATACGAATTGGAAAGCGGCAGAAACTTTTCTGACAGGGAAATTCAAAGCAGCACTCACTTGGCAATTATAGGTAAAGATGTAGAGAATGACCTTTTTAAAGGGAAACAAAGCGGCATTGATAAAACCATTACTATTAACACCGGCAAGTACAGGGTTATTGGCGTGCTGGCAAGTAAAGGAAACAGTATGGGCTTTGGAGGAGATAAGGTGTGCATTATTCCTTTAACAACCGCAAGGCAATATTTCGGAAAGCAGGATATGAGCTTTACAATAAGCGTGCTGGCAAAAAACACGCAATGGCTTGGATTGGCTTTAGGCGAAGCTACCGGCTTATTCCGTAAAATTAGAGGCGTGCCCGTTGGAGAAACGGATAACTTTGAAGTGACTAAAGCAGACAACCTTGCCAATATGCTGATAGGCCTCACAGGTAAGGCTTCTACGGGAGCCATCATTATCGGTATTATTACGTTGATAGGAGCCTCCATAGGATTAATGAATATTATGCTTGTATCCGTTACCGAACGCACACGCGAAATAGGAATTCGAAAAGCGTTGGGAGCGACCTCGCAAATTATTAAAAATCAATTTTTAATTGAAAGCGTAGTGATCTGCATCTTTGGGGGGACTTTCGGAATTATAATGGGAATTATAACAGCCAATTTAATTTCCTATAACTTGAGCTCCGAGTTTTTTGTTCCTTGGTTCTGGATCATTATCGGCTTTATTGTTTGCCTCGCTGTAGGGTTAGTAAGCGGTTATATTCCCGCTAAACGTGCCTCACAGCTCGATCCTATTGAAAGCTTACGTTTTGAATAAATCAAAAAAATTCCTGTAAAAATAATTATTTTCTCACAAGGCCGTAATAAAACCCGAAGCCGAGTGTGATCATGCTCATGCCCCAGGCATTGTGCAGATCGTTATAGGATTTTTGGCCGGAAGACGCTCCAAAGCCGAATTTATCAAAACCGATAGCCGCCGCATTGAACTGCTGAAAATTATAGCTGTAAGATAAAT
>JBBRHI010000614.1:0-2247 GCA_038222995.1 Bacteroidia bacterium
CCTACGGCGGAAGCCCTTGCTGCTTCCAACTCCGATACTATTTTCACCTATATAAGGAGTGTAAGCTATCCTAATAATAAAGCAAAGCATTTGGTAAACATGGCCAACATGCTGCTCAATGATTTTAACGGAGTGATCCCAAGCGACATTAATGAATTAATAAAACTGCCCGGTGTAGGCAGAAAAACAGCTAATGTAGTTGCTTCCGTTATTTACGACAAACCCGCTATGGCTGTAGACACTCATGTATTCAGGGTATCGAACCGTATCGGTTTAACTAAAGCAAAAACGCCTTTACAAAGCGAACAACAACTGGTAAAACATATTCCGGAACAATACATTGCAACAGCCCATCATTGGCTCATTTTACACGGCCGTTACGTGTGCGTGGCAAGAACCCCTAAATGCGACAGTTGTCCGTTAACCGAATGGTGTCATTTTTTTAAGACAAAGGTCATAAACAAAAACTATCCTCATTCGTTATCTAAAAAAACTAACATTATGGCAAAAGAAGCATCCGTTAAAGCTCCTGCAAAAAAGAAGGCAATAAAAACCGGCACTAAGGTTAAACCTACCGCCGAAAAAAAGACAAAAGAGTCTCCGGTAAAACCGGCAAAGATAAAGCCCGTTAAAGTTGCAACTCCAAAAAAAACAACCTCTAGTAAAAAAGAGAATCCGAATAAATTTGTTGCTCACGGTACCTCGCTAAAAGCAGGAGATAAAGCGCCCGACTTTAAAGCAAAAGACCAAAACGGAAAAACAATTTCATTAGCCGGCCTTAAAGGAAAAAAAGTAATTCTTTACTTTTACCCGAAAGATAATACGCCTACCTGCACAATGGAAGCTTGCAGCCTGAGGGATGAGCACACCTACCTTGTAAAAAAGAATTATGTAGTATTAGGCGTAAGTGCCGATGATGAAAAGATGCACGAAAAATTTGCCAAAAAATTTGACCTGCCTTTTTCATTGCTGGCCGATACCGACATGGCCGTTATAAAGGCATACGATGTGTGGGGAACCAAACAATTTATGGGCAAAATTTACGACGGTATTATAAGAACTACTTTTATCATTAATGAAAAAGGGATTATATCAAATGTAATTACCGACGTAAAAAGTAAAGAGCACGGCAAACAGATTCTTGATCTGTAATTTAATTGATTATAAAAATCTTTTCCGCTTCAAGGTCTTCAAGGAAAACCCGCTTGCCATTATAAAGGATGGTAACAAACGCATCCGGTTGACCGGCTTTAATTACCTTTTGGGTTACATCATAGGCTTTATTCAAGGTAGTAAAGCTTCCTCCAATGATTATGCGCGTAATGCCATCATTCAGGTTCAATTCTGTGATCTTACCTACTTTCTTTAATTTTTTAAACTCGTACTTTTTGGTGTATTTATAAGCGCCTATCTGTACCATAAATTGTAAACCTGCGGCACTGATGTTACCATATTTTGCGGCAAATGTTTTTAATTTTTCACCCGAGGCATTTGTTAACTCATGTTTATTAACAGCAAGGTCTACAGAATCTTTTGCACCTTGCGTTTTAACGAGGTCAGGTTTAACATCAAAAAAGACATCAATAATTTGTTCAGGCGGTTCTTTTAAACGTGATGTATTTAATTCAATAGTTTTATACTCAAATGATTTGTATTTGTACACTAATTTATATTCATTGTCTGACGGCAAAACAGCCATATACGATCCGTTCACGGAATTTACTTTTATCTCACCCAGCACTTTATTTTCTTTGTTGGTGATATCAATCGTAATGTCAGAATATAAAACGTTAAGCGCTTTGGTAACAACACCTTTCACAATAAAGGCCAATGGTTTTTCACCGGTGTACCCGTTGGTAATTTTATAAATATCTTTCAGGCCTTCGCCGCCCTTTTTGCTTGAAGCATAATACCCTGTATTTCCATTTGCGGTTAACGTGTAGTGCAAATCATCACCGGGCGTATTTATAGGATACCCTAAATTTACACCTTCCGTAAACTTCCCATCCTTAGTGTTTAATTTAGATTGAAAAATATCATAACCACCCATGCTGTTTTTTCCTTTAGAACTAAAAAACAAGGTTGTACCATCAGCATGAATAAAAGGGGAGTCCTCATCAAAAGTGGTATTAACGGTTTCACCTAAATTAGCTACTTCTCCCCAGGTATTATCAGCCTGTAACGTTGCGCGGTAAATGTCTTTTCCTCCCAAACCGCCGGGGCGATTACTGCTGAAATAAAGATATT
>JBBRHI010000615.1:0-2227 GCA_038222995.1 Bacteroidia bacterium
TTAATATAACCAGCCAACTTATTTATATTGATTAACAGCCAGCAAAATACAACCTTTAAAAAAAACCACATACCTTTATTAAAACATACAGCCAACTGGTCATTAAAAAGCGACCGTGAAATATCTGTTTTTTCTTCGCCGTTAAGATCCCAAATAGGCAATGTTTCCATTAAGAATACACCATTACTGTTATTATTATTATAAGAGTAAGCAAAATAATACCATGAGCAAACAATTATACCGGACGCCAAAAAACTAAGTAAAGGAATCCAAATACCTGTGAATAATTTTCCGTTAACAGATAATTTTTCTGACAACCCCAATAAGCCGACTATTGAAATAATTCCTATAATGGCCAGTGCTGAAGCAGAGCTTGCTTTCAACAATATGGCAAGGGTAGCAAACAAAACAGAAAAAATAAACAGTTTTTGGTTTTTATTCTTAATAAAAAGAAAAAATAAGGAAAGAGAAATAACAGCGAATGACAAGGCCGGAACATCTGCTAAAAAATTAAACGAGTAATAAGCCAATACCGGGGATGTTGTAATAATTGTTGTTGCAAAGTAACTATACACCAATGAGCCTGATGTACTATACACCATCACAAATAAAAATAATAAAGAAATAATATAGATAGTTAAAACCGTAAACCGATAGAGATATTCATGCTCACCGAACACGTTCCATAAACAAGCTACCGTATAATTTATTAAAGGAAATTCACTTACCGTTTTTCCCTCTATATTACCCTGCCAGTGAATTTTAGGCTGCAAAAAATGCATGCCTTCCTCGTAATAATTTTTTGTAAAGGAGGCGCAATCGGTCTGGCGCCATTGATGAATAGAGAAAGGCCGTTTATCATATACTTTATGATAGCCGTACAAAAAGCATAAGGCTACCTGAAGCACCACCAAAGCCACTAAATGATATTTAAGCGTTTTAATCATTAGCGGCGCGTAAAAATTAAAGGATCATTTCAGGAATTTCACCTTCAATAATTAATTTACCTTCAGTCGCATTTTTTATTTCGTCCACACTTACTCCGGGAGCACGTTCTAAAAGCTTGAACCCGCCTTGGGGCATCACTTCCAAAGCAGCTAATTCTGTAACGATACGTTTTACACAACGTACGCCGGTTAACGGCAAAGTGCACTCTTTTAATAATTTGGATTCGCCTGCTTTATTAACATGCTGCATAGCAACTATAATGTTTTTGGCACTTGCTACAAGGTCCATTGCCCCACCCATTCCTTTTACCATCTTACCGGGAATTTTCCAGTTGGCAATATCACCATGCTCGCTCACTTCCATGGCCCCTAAAATAGTGAGGGTCACTTTTTGTGCGCGAATCATCACAAAACTCATGGCACTGTCAAAAATAGAAGATCCTTTTAAAAGCGTAACTGTTTGCTTACCGGCATTTATCAAATCGGCATCTTCTTCTCCTTCAAAAGGAAAAGGGCCCATTCCTAAAATTCCGTTCTCTGATTGTAATACTACATTTACGCCGTCAGGAATAAAATTAGCTGCCAGCGTAGGTATTCCTATTCCAAGGTTTACATACATTCCGTCTTTTACTTCGCGGGCAATACGTTTTGCGATTCCGTTCTTATCTAACATAGATTCTTTTAATAATAAATTAATTTCTTTTTCTTACTGTTACCTGCTCAATTCTTTTTTCATATTTCTCTCCTTGGAAAATACGGTTCACATAAATTCCCGGAGTATGGATATGGTCTGCATCCAATTCACCCACTTCTACCAACTCCTCTACCTCAGCAATCGTGATTTTGCCGGCCATGGCCATCATCGGGTTAAAGTTACGTGCCGTTGATCTGAAAATTAAATTACCGGCCGTATCCCCTTTCCAGGCTTTCACAATGGCGAAGTTAGCTTCAAAAGCATGCTCCATCAGGTATTCTTTTTCTTCGCCGTTATAATTAAACTTACGTGTTTCCTTGCCAATAGCCACCTCCGTGCCAACGCCCGCCGGAGTATAAATAACCGGCATGCCGTAACCCGCAGCCAAACAGCGTGTAGCAAGCGTTCCCTGCGGGATCAACTCTACTTCTAACTCACCACTTAACATTTGTCTTTCAAATTCCGCATTCTCGCCCACATACGAGGAGATCATTTTTTTGATCTGCTTGGTTTGAAGTAATAAGCCTAGCCCAAAATCATCTACACCGGCGTTATTACTAATACAGGTTAAGCCTTTGATGCCTTT
>JBBRHI010000616.1:0-2218 GCA_038222995.1 Bacteroidia bacterium
GAAAACATTTTCAGAACAGCTATTGTTACGATGAAGCTTGATTCGTTAAGAGCAGATTCGTTATCGAAAGAGTTACAAAAACCTTACGAGACCATGATTGCTCATTACAGTGACATACTCGCGAAAAAAATAAAAGATAATGCAAGTTCATTTGCGTCTATTATGGCAATTCAACAATTAAAACCCGAAAGCTATATGGATGTGTATAAAGCTTTAGATAAGGGCTTGCAGGAAAAATATCCTACAAACACGGATGCAAAAGCATTTCACGGAATGGTGCAGCAAACGCAAATGATAGTGGCAAGAACAGAAGCTGTTAAAGTTGGTAACGATGCTCCTGAATTAATGTTACCCATGCCTAACGATAAAGAGCTTGCCCTTTCTTCATTAAAAGGCAAAGTTGTGTTAATTGATTTTTGGGCCAGCTGGTGTGCCCCTTGCCGAAAAGAAATGCCTAACGTAAAACGCGTTTATGAAAAATATAAAAGTAAAGGATTTGAAATTTATGGGGTATCACTCGATAAGGATCGTGATGCCTGGTTAGAAGCCATTTCTAAAGACGGCCTAACATGGCCGCAGGTAAGCGATCTTAAATTTTGGCAAAGCGAAGCAGCGCAAACGTATGCGGTACAGTCCATTCCCTTCACCGTGTTAGTGAGCAAAGAAGGGAAAATTTTGGCAACAGGTTTAAGAGGTGCTGAATTGGATACCAAACTGGCGGAAATACTTAAATAAAAAAAAGGCTTCTTGATTTAAAAGACGGAAGGGATAAACATTCCTTCCTTAATATCTTTTATTAAACAATGCCGGAAATTATCAAGAAAAAAGAAAACAACTAATACATTTACATCATGTTGAGATCTTTTTACAGTGTTGCTTTTCTTTTTATTGTATGTGTTTTTAATGCACAGCAAAATTATTTTCAGCAGGAGGTAAATTATAAAATTGATGTTACTTTAAACGATGTTAAGCACGAACTTAGCGCCTTTGAAACGATCGAATACATTAACAATGCCAACACTTCCCTTAATTACATTTATTTTCACTTATGGCCTAACGCTTATAAAAATAATGAAACTGCTTTAGCCAAACAATTATTGGTGCATGGAGAAACCGCCATGTATTTCGCCAAGCCCGAAGACCTTGGATACATTGACAGTTTAAACTTTATGGTAGACGGCAAACCGGTAAAATGGGAATATGATCCGGAACATATTGACATCTGTAAATTATTTTTAAACGAGCCCGTAAAGTCGTGGGACACTATTTCCATTTCAACTCCTTTTCACGTAAAGTTGCCGTCAGCACGTATTTCCCGCTTAGGCCATATAGACCAAGCTTATGCTATTACACAGTGGTATCCTAAACCGGCGGTGTTTGATAAATACGGATGGCATCAAATTCCTTATTTAAACCAGGGAGAATTTTACAGTGAATTTGGTTCCTTTGATGTAAATATTACGTTGCCGGATAATTATGTATTGGCTGCAACAGGCGATCGTATTGATGAACCGGAAGAAGAGCAATGGCTTTCTAAAAAAGCGGATGAAACCGAACAATTGATTGCAGGCAAATTATATTCGCGCGATAATTCTTTTCCTAAATCGAGCAACACCTTTAAAACAATTCGTTTTAAACAATTTAGAGTACACGATTTTGCATGGTTTGCCGATAAACGTTTTCATGTATTAAAAGGAAAGGTTTATTTACCGCATAATGGTAACAGTTTAGATTCGTGGGCTTTTTTCACAAACAGTGAACCCGAACTGTGGAGTAAATCGTTAGAATACATTAATGATGCCGCTGTTTTTTATTCTGAATTGAACGGGGATTATCCTTACAACCATATTACAGCTATTGACGGGACTATTAGCGCCGGCGGCGGAATGGAATATCCTAACATTACCATTATAGGAAACAGCGGCGATGCTTTTACGCTTGAAACGACTATTATGCATGAGGTTGGTCATAATTGGTTTTACGGAATTTTAGGAAGTAACGAAAGAGAATTTCCGTTTATGGACGAAGGCCTGAATTCTTTTTATGAAATGCGTTACATCCGTACCAAGTATCCTGAAAAAACACTTGCGAGTATTATTGGGAGAGACAGTACGTTTAAGTTTTTTGGATTAAACAAATTTAAACATAAAGCACAATATGAATTTTCTTATTTACTGGCGGCTCGTAAAAATTTAGATCAGCCTATCTTAACGTCTTC
>JBBRHI010000617.1:0-2210 GCA_038222995.1 Bacteroidia bacterium
AATGTAGCACATAGCAGCGGAGGCCCGAAGGCAGTAAAATATGGCACTACAAGAGATTATGTACTTAATATCGAAATGGTATTACCTAACGGGGACATTATTTGGACAGGGGCTAACACGTTGAAATATTCAACAGGTTACAATTTAACGCACTTAATGGTGGGCAGCGAAGGCACTTTAGGCATCATCACAAAAATAGTTTTTAAATTAATTCCGTTGCCTAAATACGACCTGTTAATGCTTGTGCCGTTTACCTCGGCGGAAAAAGCCTGTGAAGCAGTAGGAGCTACATTCAGAGCAGGTATTACACCAAGCGCTATGGAATTTATGGAACGCGATGCGATTGACTGGAGTATTAAATACGCGGGTGAAGTTAACTTCAGGATTAAAGCTGAATGGCAGGCCTTGTTGTTAATTGAACTAGACGGAAATAATATGGATGTATTATTAAGCGATTGCGAAACCGTTGGAAATATTATGACGGAACATGGCAGCGATGAAATTTTAATGGCTGACAGCGCCGAACAAAAAGCATCTTTATGGAAAATACGACGCAAGGTTGGTGAAGCCGTTAAAAGTAATTCAGTATATAAAGAAGAAGATACGGTTGTACCAAGGGCGGAGTTGCCCCTGCTTTTAAAAGGAGTAAAAGAGATTGGAGCCAAATACGGCTTTAAGAGCGTATGTTACGGGCATGCCGGTGATGGTAATTTACACGTTAATATTATTAAAGGTGATCTGACGGATGCTGTTTGGGAAAACCAATTACCGAAAGGCATTACCGAAATATTTGAGCTTTGTAAAAAACTAGGCGGCACCATAAGCGGAGAACATGGGATCGGCTTAGTACAAAAAGAGTATTTACAGATTGTGTTTCCCCCATACCAGTTGGAACTTATGAGAAACATTAAAAAATTATTTGACCCGAATTTAATTTTAAACCCGGGTAAAATTGTCTTTTAAATAAATTTAACCAATTTATATAAACTGATATATGTATTTTAATTAATCCCTGATCTCTTTAAATACAAGGATTTATGCAAAAAAGAATATGTTTGACCGAGTAATAATTTTAAAACATTCATTTTGAAACATTTCTTAAAACAACTATATTTGATTAAAACATATAATTGAACTACCATGAAAAAAATATTACTTTCTTTATCATTTTTATCCGCTTTAGCTGTTAACGCACAAACGCTAACCCAGCTTAACCATACCCCTTCTGCCTGGGATCCTATTTATGGCATGAATCAATGTGATTCTACCACTATTTTACCCGGGGCGAGCGGAGCAGGTGCAACTTGGAACTATACTCCAACGGTTCATACCTCTATTTTAAATAATTTTACAACTGCTTACTCTAATAACGGCTCTTTCTCCCCGGCCGACGGAGTTGTAAGTTCTTCATCAAGTAATGCTTCTTATTACGGCACATTAAGCTCAACTATTTTAACATATTACGGCGGTAACATTGCAGTTAACGGTGTATCGGCTATTATTAAATATTCCACACCCGCTATTGTAGCCGCTTACCCTATGTCGCTTAACACAACTACAATGTCAACCACGGCAGGAACCGTAAATGTAACAAGTCCTTTTCCTATCACTTCTGCTTTTACGGGAAACTGTAATGTAACAGCTGATGCTACGGGTACGTTAACCTTGCCGGGAAGAGTATTTACTGACATCATTCGTTTATCGACTTTTCAAAATATTATTGCTACCGGTACTGCAACGATTAATTTATTAACGTACGATTACTATTCAATGAGTAGTGCAAAGGCTCCGGTTATTTCTATACAAACCTCCACTATTTCCTCTTTTTCAGGTACCAGCACACAAACCGTAACTACTTTACAAAAAAGCTACACTACGGTTGGTATTAAAGAAGCTAAAGAAAATACAAACGCTTTATCCGTGTTTCCAAACCCTTCAACATCATTGGTTAATTTCAGCACTTCAAACCCGGAAGCTTATAAAGTAAACGTATACGATATAACCGGTAAAAATGTAGCAACAGAGGTATTTGAAAATGAAACGGCAAAATTAAATGTATCGTCTTTTAACAACGGTATGTATTTATATACTGTTTCAGGAAAAAACAATGCCGTGATCAACACCGGTAAATTTAATGTGAGTAAATAATTTAAAATTATAAACATCATTAACAAAGCCTTATCTTTACCAAGATGAGGCTTTGTTATTTT
>JBBRHI010000618.1:0-2188 GCA_038222995.1 Bacteroidia bacterium
ATTTACCCTGAGCTGGTTAAATACGTCATAATACAATTGATTATTAAGGCGCACAAACTGTTCTTTAAAAGCCCAGTGGTCATTATTATAATCGTCTTTTAAACTTTGGTATTCGCCGCTGAACCATTGTTCAGCTTTAAACAGTGAATCTGGGTTTACATTATTGATTACGATACCTGTAAGCTTAGGGTTTTTATCTTTATCCACAAAGCCTATGAGCATAGGCAATGCCAAAGCCGCAAAAGCGATCATTACAAACAGGTTATATGGTTTTTTCTTTTGCATGTTTAGAACCTGAAATAAATAAACGGGTTAAAATCCAATGCCGCTATATAACTTAAAGAAATATAGAATAATAAAATGGAAGTAATCAGTAATGCCGAATTAGAAATAGTTGTATGGTTTTCGCCGTACGCTTTAAGCTGAATGTTTTTTGTGAAAGGAGTAAAAGCAAAGAATGAAAAGAAAGCAGCAAGGCATAAGGAGAAGTAAAAATCGTTATGCAATGCAAATTTGCCGTCGAAAAAATTAAAGCTGAACAGTTGTTTTACGACATGGTTTGCGTAGCCGAGATCTTCTACTCTAAAATAGACCCACCCCACCACAACTATTAAAAAGGTGAGTAGGGTAGAAATGATTTTTCCTGTTTTAGCATATACTTTTAAAAGGAATAAACGTTCCATCACTAAAAAGAAACCGTGAAAGGCGCCCCATATAATAAAATTCCAGCTTGCCCCGTGCCATAAGCCCGACAGTAAAAAAACAATAAATAAATTTCTGTATAGTTTGGCTTGCGAATTAACCCTGTTGCCGCCTAAAGGAATGTATAAATAGTTCTTCATCCAGGCGCCTAAGGTTATGTGCCACCTTCTCCAAAACTCGGTAATGCTCGACGATAAATAAGGATTATTAAAGTTTTCCGGCAAACGGATCCCCATAATTTTACACAGCCCTATAGCCATATCACTATAACCGCTAAAGTCAAAATAAATTTGAAACGTATACGCTAAGGCACCTGTCCAGGCAGCGGCAGAATCGATCTGGTCTATATTTAAATTAAACACATCATCAGCTTGAGCGCCGATGGTATTTGCAATAATTACTTTTTTGGCCAGACCTATACAAAAGGTGTAAAAACCACTGAGTTTTACGTCGGGTGTATAATTCTTTTCACGGTCGGTAATTTGGTCTGCAATGTCATGGTAACGCACAATAGGGCCGGCAATTAATTTCGGAAATAACAGAATATAGGTTTGATAGTTCCAAAAGTTTTTTAAGGGTTTGTGTATTCCCCTGTAAACATCCACTACGTAGGTTACACTTTCGAACGTGTAAAAAGAAATACCGATCGGTAATACTATTTTCAGCCAAGTAATTTCTTTAGCGCCCATAGTGCCTAATACAGCGTTAATGTTATCAATAAAAAAATTAGAATATTTAAAGTAAAACAATAGTCCTAAATTCATAATGAGCGAAATAACCAGGATCTGCTTTTTTGTTTTGGAAGATTTTGCTTCATACATATTCTTCACCAAAATAAAATCTAAAAAGGTTGTTCCTAAAATAACGAAGATAAATTTCGGGCCTCCCCATGCATAGAATATAATGCTGAAAATAAGGATGCAGGCATTTTTGTATTTATGGGGCGTGAGGTGGTACGCCAATAAAAAAACCGGTAAAAAATAAACTAAAAAAGTAATGCTGCTGAATACCATTCCAAGAAACTATAAATCTAAAATTCCCGAATCTATTACCTCACGTCTCATACCTATTGATATTGTTTTTCGTAGTAATTAGCGTAAGCTCCCGAGGTAACATTTGTAAGCCATTTTTCATTTTGCAAATACCAATCAACCGTTTTAGATAAACCTTCTTCAAATTGTAATGACGGTTTCCAGCCCAGTTCATTTTGCAGCTTTGTTGAATCAATCGCATAACGAAGGTCATGGCCTGCGCGGTCAGTAACGAAAGTAATTAACTTTTGATTGCATCCTTTTTCTCTTCCCAGTTTTTCATCCATCATATCACACAATAATCGGATCACGTCAATATTGGTCCACTCGTTATGCCCGCCGATATTATAGGTAGTACCGAGGGCCGCCTTATGAAAAATAACATCAATAGCGCGTGCATGGTCTTCTACAAACAACCAATCTCTTACGTTTTCACCTTTTCCGTAAATGGGTAA
>JBBRHI010000619.1:0-2173 GCA_038222995.1 Bacteroidia bacterium
ATGAACGAATGAGGATCCTGTAACATTAACTTAATTCAAAAAGCATGAACCATTACAATGTGCAAACCGCCGAATTTTTGATAAGGGCATTTACGGGGATCGTATTTTTGTTTCAGGGATACGATAAGCTTTTCAGAATAAAGATGCCCGGTGTGATTGAAACTTTTAAGGCAGACGCTGACAGGTTTCATATACCGCACCCTTTATTAACCGTTGTGGCTTACTACACAAGCATTGTTGAATTTGTTGGAGGGATCATGTTACTCTTCGGTTTTTTTACTTCCCTCTCTTTATACGCTCTCGGGTTAGACTTAATTGTTGTAAGTTTTGCGTTTAGTTATATGAAGCCCATGTGGGATATGAGGCATGTTTTCCCACGATTTATATTGATAATAACTCTTTTAATGATCCCTCCGCATAACCGGTTAATTAGTTTAGATTACCTGTTTAATTTAAGATAGCGTAACGCCGGTTACATGGATAGCAACCGGCGTCAAAAAGAATAACCATAGTTACAGTGATAGGGGTATTACTTAAACTTATTTTTGATAGGAGTTAATCGCAGCGCTAAGCTTTTCAAAAGGCTCGCCTTTAATCCTGTTGTAATTTAATTTAAATAACCATAAGGCATGTAAAACGTCTTCTTTGGTATTAATGGGATGTATGATCCAGTCATTACCATAGGGAAATTTTTGTGCGAACTTAGCTTTAATAAGTAAGTCTGCTAACGGTTTGCCGGTTGGTATATGCACTTCGCCGGTTAAGTGAATGTGGCCCAGTTCGGCTTTGCCTAAATAAAAATCAGCTCCGTTTGCAGAAGTACTGTCGCCAATCTCCCAATGGGTTGCAGAAATAATATCCTCCCAGCTTTGAATTTCTTTTGAAACCTGTTGAGGGAATTTGATTAATACCGGTGGCGGCACAATAGGCCCTTTTTCTTCTAACGTCATGTTTTAGTGTTTATACACTATAAAACAGTTCATAACCTGTAAATGTTTTGATACTAAAAAAGTATTTTTAATGACTGCATTGCCCCGGTAATACCCCTATTCATATAAATACCACAATGGGTACCAAGGCAGCCGCCTCCTATTGTTTAGCTCCGTAGCCGGCAAGTAACCCCCTGAATAAGTTGTTCATATTAGTGTTTTTAGTTTCCTATATAATAATAACATGCCCTGTAAACTAAAAACCCCGGTAAATAGGTTACGCTCTTATATGGCCTATTAAAGGGATTAGTTTAGAGTATTACAATACAAAAAAAGCCCCGCATTACTGCGAGACTTTTTTAAAGAGAAGAACAAACCCGTTATTGTTTTTTTACATCAATACTTGTGATTTTGCTGTATAAGCCAACCTGCATATCGCTTATCACAAAAATAGCTTTGTATTTCCATTCATCGTAAACTTTGCCTGCCGCTAAATCAGCCAGGTCCATGTACTCACTTTTAAGGAGCCTGCCTGCTAACGCAAAACCGGCGCCGTCGTTATGGTCTGCATACAGGTCAATGGCATCGGCGTAGCCTTTGGTCCATTTAAGGTGAGGCCTTCCCACATCCAGTTTTATTTTCAGGTCGGGCTGCATCGCATCAACGTCAATGCTTTCTACCGAGGCAATAATACCAAGGTCGGAGCCGATGTTGTCTGTATAGCCTGCACTGTTTTTAATTTTGGTAGCGAGCTTCGTTACTCTGTCAAACACCCCTTCTGCTACATTTACCGGCGGCGCTGCTAATACCGGGGGTGCAGGGAGCGAACCGATATGCTGTTGCCCGACGGCGCTTTTGAGCATATTTTTGTAGCCCGTAAGGTTCAGCAGGTTTTGCCTGTACGACTCTATCATATTAATAATATATTGATACATGTTGTTATCATCCTGTAAAGCGGAAAGCTCTGCAGGGGTGATGCCTAACACGGAGGCATATACGGCCATTTTAGCGGTATAGTTGTTTAACCAGATCCCCTTATCGGCATCAGAGCCCGGGATGTATTTTGCTTGTGACATAATTTCTAATTTTTAGAAGTTTTTAAATAATTAAATTGTTGTCTTTTATTAAGGGAGAAAGACATCCCTACTTTAAAAAGGGTTCATAGGCAATAGTATTAAATGATTCCTGCGGTTCCCGGTGATACATTAATTCCGTAAGGTTTAAGTGTCGGGTTTCCTGCTTGG
>JBBRHI010000620.1:0-2138 GCA_038222995.1 Bacteroidia bacterium
TCCTATAAACCTGTCGGAAATGTTTAGCTTATGCTTTGTTTTTTTACTCAGAAACAAAGCACTCATCATCGGAATATAGGTAAGCGATAATACAAAAGCTCCCAGTAAGGCAAATGCTACGGTTTGAGCCATAGGTTTAAACATTTTACCTTCAATGCCCTGTAATGTAAAAATAGGCAGGTACACCACTAAAATGATTACCTGGCCAAACACGGCACTGTTCATCATTTTGCCTGCCGATACAGTCACCTCCTCATCCATTTGCTCCGTATTAATTTGCTGTAAGTCCGTAAATTTTTTACTGTGCGAAAGTTGGTGCATTACCGCTTCCACAATAATAACGGCACCGTCTACAATTAAACCAAAATCCAATGCACCCAGGCTCATCAGGTTCCCGCTCACTCCAAATGTATTCATTAAAATAACGGCAAAGAGCATTGCCAAAGGAATAACCGATGCCACCAATAAACCGGCTCTGAAATTTCCGAGAAATAAAACCAATACAAACACCACAATTAATGCTCCTTCCAGTAGGTTTTGCTCTACAGTGCCTATAGCGTTGTTTACCATTTTGGTACGGTCTAAAAAAGCTTCGAGAACCACTCCTTCAGGCAAGGTTTTTTGAATCTGTAAAATCCTTTCCTTTACGTTCTTAATAACTTCACTGCTGTTTGCACCTTTCAACATCATCACTACTGCGCCGGCCACTTCTCCTTTGTCGTTATAGCACATGGCACCGTAGCGTGTAGCATAACCGATTTTCACCTCTGCCACATCTCTTATAAATAAAGGAACCCCACTTTCGGTGGTTTTAATGGAAACATTTTCGATATCGTTTATAGTTCCAATCAGTCCTTCGCTTCTTATAAATAATACGGTAGAGCCTTTTTCGATATAAGCGCCACCCGTATTTTGGTTATTTTTCTCAAGGGCTCTAAATACATCGTTTATGGTAATGTTATACGACTGAAGTTTATTGGGATCAACAGCAATTTCGTATTGCTTCAGTTTGCCTCCAAAACTACTTACTTCAGCAACACCTTTAACACCCAGTAATTGTCGTCGCACAATCCAGTCCTGTATCGTTCGCAGTTCCGTTTCATTGTATTTTTGTTCATACCCGTCTTTTGCTCTTAATACATACTGGTATATTTCGCCCAGTCCTGTAGAAACAGGTCCAAGTTCAGGCATCCCTATGCCTTTGGGGATTTGTGCCTGTATCTTTTGTAAGCGCTCCGAAACCTGTTGCCTTGCCCAATAAATATCGGTAGCATCATCAAACACAATCGTAACCAATGAAAGTCCAAAGCGGGAAAAGCTTCTGATTTCTTTTAAGCCCGAAATATTATTATTAGCTTGTTCTATCGGAAATGTCACTAATCGCTCAATATCAGTAGCTCCAAATGCCGGCGCTACCGTTATAACCTGCACTTGGTTGTTTGTGATATCCGGCACGGCATCAATGGGCAGTTTTGTGGTTTCGTAAATGCCGTAACCGATAAGGGCAATGGTAAAAAGCCCGATGATAAGTTTATTCCTTATGGAAAACTCAATGATTTTATTTAACATAATGCAATAGGTTAATTATGAATTGATATTATAAAACAGATAACACACATACGGCGTATGGTGCAAATCACTCAATCAACTAGAATTAACTTGTTTTTGGCGGTTGCCAAATAGAGGCTAGGTACGCAGGAGCTAAAAAATTTTCGCAATAAACAGAATAGGTATTAGTGTTTGCGAAAACAGGTTTAATAAAGAGGTGTGTAAAATTATTAGGAATAAATGCAAGAGTTACAATATTAACGCAGCCGTCATGCGACTTAAAAGGCAATTTCATGTCTTTGTCGTAATCCGCGTCTCTTACATCTCCCTGCGCATAATGCATACATAAAAACTGCCATAAGGATAACGCTTTATTTTTTTCCTTATGCTCCATAAAATGCTCTACCAGTACAGGCAATTTAATCAGCTGACTTAATTCTGTGATAGAAATAAGGTAAAAAGATAAAAGGATTATGGAAATTATTTTTTTCAACAAGGCAAAGGTACTAAAAATAGATTAACGGTTACATTTATAGTTCTGTCCTTTCTAATTACTATTTAAACTAATTATACATAAAAAGCCCTCTAAT
>JBBRHI010000621.1:0-2128 GCA_038222995.1 Bacteroidia bacterium
CTTAACTCATAAGTTTCTTCTATGGTTAAATGCCTTAATGTTTCCATTGTCTGTTTTTGATCCCAAGGACATTTCGCTCTCAAATCATCCATTATAGTGAGCAATCGCTCAAACGCCACTAATCTTTCGTCCATGTTTTTATGGTTACAATAAATTTAAAATTGCCTGCTCCACTTCTTCACTGTCCCATTTATCTTCTATACCGGGCATTGCCATTATTTTATCCATAATGGATTGCTGTTTTTGCCCGCTCCGCAAGGCTTCACTGTAACGGATGCTTGGTGTGTAAGTTACCATCGTATATAAAGGAATCCATTTTTCGGGATGCTTACCGTTAAACTGTGCTTCTATTTTCTTTTGCAATAAAAATGTTTTATCTGCTGTTTTATCACGCATCTCTACAAAATTATCAAGGGCCAGGTCTGCAATCGCATCGGCATCCGGCTTACGCAAGGCTTCGTATTCGTGCAGACAAGCACCGTTTAAATCGCCGTGCTTATTAATTAATTCATCCAGCACAACACAATCTTCAAAACCGCAGTTCATCCCTTGTCCGTAAAACGGAACAATTGCATGGGCTGCGTCACCGATCAGCGCTATTTTGTCGTCCCATACCCAGGGCTTACATTTTACGGTAACCAAACTTGCTACGGGGTTTATAAACCAATCTTCTAAATAAGTGGGCATGATGCTTACGGCGTCAGGAAATTCCCGGGTAAAGAATTCTGCCACTTCTTCTTTTGTTTTTAAACCGTCGAAAGAAACTTTTCCTTCCATCTGAAAAAACAAGGTACAGGTAAAGCTCCCATCCAAATTCGGCAAAGCAATCATCATAAAACTGCCGCGCGGCCAAATGTGCAACGCATTTTTTTCTATCACATGTTCGCCGTTCTTTCCGGCAGGGATCGTTAATTCTTTATAACCGCAGTCAATATAAAACTGCTGGTAATCAAACCGGTCCGAATGAAGCTGAACCTGGGTGCGAACCGCACTGAAGGCGCCGTCGGAGCCCAATATAAAATCGCTTTTTACGGTGGAGCTTTTATCTGAACCGGTATTATGAAAGGTGATCTCATTTGTTTTCCGGTTCAACTTATCACAACGTTCTTCAAAATGGATTTTTACGTTTGGCTGTTGCTCTGCCAAATCCATTAATCGCATGTTAATACCCCCTCGTGATACCGAATAAATAGCGTGATTGTCTTTACCGTATTGCTGATATGCCGAAGTACCATCTTTTAAATGAATGGAACGCCCATACATGGGAATCGCTATTTTACGAATTTCTTCTGCAATGCCAACACCTTCTAAACCTCTCCAACCGCGGTCGCTTAACGCTAAATTAATGGAACGGCCGGCAGCTACTTTTTCTTTACGCATATCACCGCGACGTTCGTAAATATTAATATTATGCCCTCGCTTTGCAAGGTATATCGATATTAAAGAGCCGACTAAACCTGCTCCTACCACTGTAATATTTTTTTGAGTATCCATAACTAAAATCTAAAATTCGACCTGCTAATTTATTCTTTTGTTTTTGAATTGCGCGTATTAAATTAAGATAAATTCGTTTTGTATAATTACATATACCGGTGACTTTAGTCGCTTTTATTTTTTATAGCGGTCGTAGATCCCTTCTTTTCTTGCCAGCATTTCAGCGGCTTGTTGAATTCGTTTTACCCTTGTTTCTTCTTTTTTAGCTGAATTGATCCAGTGCATGTATTCTTTACGGTGCGAGTAGGTCAACGCTTCAAAATACATCAACACACTCGCTTTTTTAAAAACCTTTGTAACATCCTGCGATATGTCTATAGCTTTATCTTTTGGTACAACAGGTACTTTTAATCCTTTCAGATTATTATCAATCGCTTCAAATATCAATTCAAGAACATCCGTTTCATTAATGTCTTTAACATGTGTAAACCAAATATGACGGTTACTTTTTGTGCCTTCAGGAGTGATCAGTAATTTCTTTTTATCCTTTAATAAAACTCCCTTAAAAAATACAAGGGTCGTATATTTTTTAAATCCCCAAAATCCGCAAAGCATTCCGTTTAAATAATAATTAGGTCCCCGGTTCCAGTCTTCAATAATACCGGGATCGGCGCTTAAAATCAGGCGGCGTAAT
>JBBRHI010000622.1:0-2126 GCA_038222995.1 Bacteroidia bacterium
ATTTTGTTACAATATCAAAAGCCCGATTGAAGCTATAAACCGCGTAGCAATTGGATTACCCGGTTTGCACAATGTTGAGAACTCGAGTGCCGCAACAGCAGTTGCACACCAGTTAGGTATTAAAGGGGATGTCATAAATGTAGCCCTTCGTTCTTTTAAAGGTGTGAAAAGAAGATTTGATTATCATGTAAAATCAAAATCACTGGTGTACATAGATGATTATGCGCATCACCCGGAAGAATTAAAAGCAGCCATCGGCTCCGCTAAACAATTATACCCGGATAAAAAAGTGACCGGTATTTTTCAACCGCATCTGTTTTCACGCACACGCGATTTCGCAGACGGCTTCGCAGAAAGCTTAGACCTGTTGGATGAATGCATTTTGTTAGAGATTTACCCCGCACGCGAAAAGCCGATGGAAGGAATTAATTCGCAGATGCTGTTGGATAAAATGAAGTTGAAGAATAAATTTTTAGTGAAGAAAGAAAATATTATCGACTTCTTAAAAACACATCACTTTGAAGTAGTAATGACCTTAGGAGCGGGAGACATTGATTCGTTAATTGCACCGATAGAGAAGTTGTTGAAGGAAAAGATGAAAGAGACTGAGGGGAATTAGAACAGTGTACAATGTCTGTTGTCCAATGTAACAAGTCTGTGTTTAAATAGAACATTGTAAACACAGCCTTAGATACAACAGACAAGGGACAAAAGACAATGATTAAAAAATGAAAAAACTGAACATACGAAAAATAACAGGAGTCGTTCTTTGGATTATTGGATTATCAGGATTGCTGGCATCATTGGCTTTTGTGAGTAAAAAAGAGAAAACAGTCATAGCAGACAACTTAACCGTTACTATTTTAAACACAGAAGAAAACAGTTTTATTGATGAGCAAGACGTAAAAGATTTTTTTAAAGCACGGAAAGATTCGATCGTTAAAGCACAGCTTGGTAACATACAAGTTACCGATCTGGAAAAAGCATTGAACTCGCACCCTGCTATTGAAAACGCGGAAGTGGCAGTTGATATTAACGGTGATGTGACCATGAATGTAACACAACGTACACCGGTAGTGCGTGTATTTAATGTAGACGGTGAAAGCTACTACATTGATGACAAATCAAAATTAATGCCACTGAATGACACCTATACCGCACGTGTATTAATTGCTACAGGGGTTATTAACGAGCCGTACGCAAACCGTTACAGCATACCGGTAAATGATATTATTAAAAACGAAGCCTTAAGTAAAGTAAGCGTATTAGATGACATTTATACCTTGTCAACCTACATTGCAAAAGACTCGGTTTTAGCAAGCCTGATACATCAGATAAATGTAACGAATGACAAGGAAATTGAATTATATCCTTCTATAGGAGGACATACTATCATTTTCGGAGAAGTAAAAGATGTGAAAGAAAAATTTGAGAAGTTGAAATTATTTTACACCGAAGGATTAAATAAAACAGACGGGTGGAATAAATATTCTACTATTAATATAAAATATAAGAACCAAGTGGTTTGCACTAAAAAATAAATTATGGACAATAAGCCAACAAACAGGAACATACCTGAAAATGCTGAACTGGTAGTAGGTTTAGATATTGGTACAACTAAAATTGCAGCTATTGTAGGCTACAAAAACGAGTACGGTAAAGTGGAGATCCTGAGCATCGGCAAAGCGGAATCTTTAGGGGTACAACGCGGCGTGGTAGCTAATATTGAGCAAACCATTGAGTCTATTAAAACGGCCATTAAAATTGCTTCCGATAAAGCTAATATTGATATTGAAGAAGTAATTGTAGGTATTGCCGGGCAACATATTAAAAGCATGCAACACCGCGGTATGGTAACGCGTCGCTCTTTAGAAGACGAAGTGAGCCAGAACGACGTGGATCAGTTAATTGATAACATGCACCGTTTGGTAATGAGCCCGGGTGAAGAAATTATTCACGTGATTCCGCAAGAATACATTATTGATAACGAAGGCGGCATTCGTAACCCTATCGGGCATTCAGGAATTCGTTTAGAAGGAAATTTCCATATCATTACCGGGCATGTATCGGCCGTTAAAAATATTTTTAAATGTGTGGACCGTGCTAAGTTAAAAACAATCGATCTT
>JBBRHI010000623.1:0-2114 GCA_038222995.1 Bacteroidia bacterium
ACGGGATCCCATTTTGCAGAAAACTCAAACAGTGTAAATACATCATTCTCCTTCGTCATACCATACTGCATGCGCGGTGTAGTAGCATCTATGGTTGAAAATTCGTATTCATAAGGATTCATGCTTAATTTATAATTTTCAAAAGCATAGCCTTTAGTAAAGTCAATTTTTTTATTCATTGCCGGATCAGCAGGATCATGATCGAACATGGTTTCACAAATATCAACACCTTCTGCGGCTAAGGCGATGTCGTAGCTATCGGTAGCGCTGCACATGGCAAATAAAAATCCGCCGGTAAATACGTAGTCGTTAATTTTTTTTGCCACTGCCAATTTCAACAAAGATACTTTTGTAAATCCTAATCTTTTCGCGGTAGCTTCATTGTCTTTCACTTCTGTTTGATACCAGGCTGCATTAGCAAATTGTGCATAAAATTTTCCGTATTGGCCCGTAAAATCTTCGTGATGTAAATGCAGCCAATCATAATCCTTTAATTTATCGGCCATGATCTCATCATCATATACCACTTCATAAGGAATTTCAGCGTATTTTAAAACCAGCGTTACCGCGTCATCCCAGGGCTGTTTTATTTTTGGTGAATACACGGCGATCTTTGGTGCTTTCTCTAATTTAACGGCATCCATGTTTACTTCCGGGTTAGCAATTTCCGACAAAACACCGTTGGCCTGAGCGTCAGATATAATTTCAAAACTTACCCCCCTTATAGTGCACTCATTTGAAACCGGTTTCGAATTTGGAATTAAAAAACTTCCTCCCCTGTAATTGGTTAACCATTGGATCTCAAGTTCTCCCTTTAATGCCCAGTAAGCAATACCATACGATTTAAGATGATTTTTTTGAGTATCATCCATCGGTATTAAAATGTAACTGCTAAAGCTTTTAAAAGTGATCAGCAAAAATAAGGGGAGTAAAAAAAGGGTCTTCATGATAGAAATCTAAATTACATAAATCTTTTTTTGAAAGCCGTTAATTGCTGTTAAAAATATTAACCGTGGTAGACTCTTGAGAACACAATTAGTCCGTTATCAATTTGCAGCACTTCGCCAACCGACAAATCTTCTTCCCCGCTTACGTGCCTGATGTATTCCATAAACACTTGTTGTTCATCGGCAGTGAGTTTAATGACTTCATAACGTAAGGTAGGCAATCTGTCAAACGCATCTTTCCACCATTCTTTCAATGCTTCTTTTCCTTTGATCAATCCTTTAGTTTCGGGTAATCGTATTTTTAATTTAGGGCTGTAGTGTTGGGCGTTATCATCATAAAGTGATAACAATTTTTCTAAATTATGCTCATTAAATGCTTCAAACCATTTTAAAGCAATTTGTTTATGGGTAACAGTAATAGGGTGAGAAGACATTGTTATTTTAGATTTACCGGTTTTTCTTTCTTCTAATATACTACACCGGCAAGTTACAAAAAATAAAAGAAATTACCCTATCTTTAAAGATGCTAAAAAACAGTCTTATTTTATTTAGTTCCGCTTTTTTCCTAGTGTCGTGCTCGCATCAAAAAGAAGCCGTAGACCTTATTATTCATCATGCCACCATCTATTCTGTTGATTCCTCATTTAAAATATATGAGGCCATGTGTATTAAAGACGGCAAAATAGTAGAGCTTGGAAGCGAGCGTGAAATTTTAAAAAATTATGAAGCAAAAGAAATAACCGATGCCCAAGGCAAAATTATTTTCCCGGGATTTATTGATGCACATTGTCATTTTTTAGGCTACGGCTTAGGCTTGCAACAGCTTGATTTAACAGGCACAAAATCCTTTAGCGAAATTATAAAAAAAGTAATTAATTTTTCAAACCGTAAATTAACGTCTCCCGAAAAGGAGTTAAATACGGCGCTTAAAAAAGAAAATGAAACTACATGGATCATTGGCAGGGGCTGGGATCAAAACGATTGGGAACAAAAGGAATATCCTACAAAACATACGTTGGACAGTTTGTTTCCGGAAACCCCGGTATGCTTAACACGCATAGACGGGCATGCCGCTTTAGTAAATACTAAAGCTTTGGAATTGTCTCATATCAATACCTCTACACACATTACCGGTGGAGAAATTTTGAAATCAGAAAATACGTTAAC
>JBBRHI010000624.1:0-2108 GCA_038222995.1 Bacteroidia bacterium
GATCCCTTTTTTGGATAATAATTTTTTAATGATCCGTGAAAATGCCGACCTGCATGCGCCAACCTCCGTTTTGTATTATGAATCTTACACTAATCAAACAGCGCTTGTTGAAAACATTAAAGGAATGGAAGACAACCTGCAATGCATAGTCTGTAACTTTAAACCTGCCGGGTTAAAAATAACGGAATTTGGCAAGACACAAAAGCCGGGTATTTTTGATTTTGCGGATAATGTGAATACATTGGATTTTTTAAATACATTATAATAGTATATATTTAACACAGTTTGAAGTTCCTTATTTATATTCTTTTTTTGGGTGTGCTTTTGGGTGCAGGTAAATTAAATGCACAAACCACAACTACTGCATTTGATAATACGGACGGCGTTTCTCATATACTCATGCCCAATGTATTTACTCCCAACTATGACAGTATTAATGATGTGTTCAGGCCTATATTAGATGAGATCACAGAATTAAAATTTTCAATATTTAACCGTTACGGAATTTTAATTTTTGAAACGGAACGCCTTCACGGCTTTTGGGATGGCAGAACAACCAGCGGTGAAGCTTGTACAGACGGCACTTACTTCTGTGTGCTGACAGGCACCGGTGCAGACGGAAAAAAATATAAGGAAAAAACATTTGTGCAATTATTTGCTAACGGCTATAACAAACAATAGGCTATTTTATCAGTCAATAAAATATCATTCAATTACCACGGTTCCACTCAATTCAAAGGAATAAAATCAGTCTCCCTAAAAGCTTACCCCGGAAAAATTCTTGCCATTATCGGAAAAAGCGGAAGCGGTAAAACAACGTTGCTTAAATGTATGTATGGTCTGGAAGACTTACAGGACGGCGAAATAACCATTGACGGAAAACAAGTGCTCGGGCCCGCTTATAATTTAATTCCGGGGCATGAAGATATGCGCTTTGTTAGCCAGGATTTTTATGTACTGGATAACCACACGGTTGAAGAAAATATTAAAGACAAGCTTGCAGGGTATACAGACGAATACAAACAAAAGCGAACCAATCAGCTCTTGCGGTTACTTGATCTCAATTCGTTTAAAAACTTAAGGGCAATTACTTTATCATCAGGCCAGAAGCAGCGGGTAGCCATTGCCCGTTCGTTGGCAGAGTTTCCTAAAGTATTATTATTGGATGAGCCGTTCAGTAATTTGGATCTGCCGTTGCGGGATAAGATTTTTACATACATTCGGCAGCAATCTAAAAAAGAAAATACGGTGGTGATCCTTGTAACGCATCAGCCCGAAGAGGCTTTGCGTTATGCGGATGAAACAGCTGTAATGGAAAATGGAAAGCTCATACAGCATGAGCCTACATTTGATGTGTATTACCATCCCAAAACAAAACAGGTTGCCGCGTTAATGGGCCGTTATTTTGTATTGGATAAAGAAGATCTTATTTCTTCTAAAATAAAATTATCAAACGATCAAACCTATATCCGTCCTAACCAACTGCAGATAGTAGATAATAAAGCGCTTGCTCATTTAAAAGTAACCGTAACCAATTTATTTTTTAACGGTTACGGTTTCGAATATTTTGCCGAAACCAAACAGGGCAATTCTATTTACTTTTATTCAAAAGACAATACCATTCAAATTGATAGTGAGGTGTTTTTGAAAGTGAATTGGTATTAATTAGAGCTTATGTGGCTTATTTTGAATACATTATACGATAATTATTTTTAGTATCTTTATATAAACTCCATAATTTATATACTTATGCGTTTATTTTTATCCTGTTGCATTTTGTTTTCAATGAAGATGAATGCTCAATTTACACTTACGGTTGGCCAAGTGTATGACTATACTGCCGGTGATATTTTTCAATATAAAGTTGATCTTGCAGGCGATTCTCCTGAATATATTACAGATACTATTTTTTCCAAAACAATTTCGCTTAATCTTGATACAATCAAATATAATGTACACCGGTATTCCTATAAAACAGCAAACTGCTTTTCCTGCTCTCCAATAATTATGACCTCTGCTTATTCAGAAACTCATTATAATTTGAATAATCCATTTAGTTATGTAAACCCTTCCTCTTGCTGCAGTACTTCCGGCTGTACAAAAGATAC
>JBBRHI010000625.1:0-2080 GCA_038222995.1 Bacteroidia bacterium
CTTTGTACACGTAACAGGTTTATCAGACAAAATTAGAGAAAACGACACCGTTACTTTCGACATCCAGGAAGGTAAAAAAGGTTTAAATGCAGTAAACGTAAAACTATCTTAGTTATATAATACCATTTACCAGAAGATCCGGGCTCTTAAGTCCGGATTTTTTTATGCCCGATATTTTCCCTAAAAACGACAGACAACTATTGATTAAATAAAAAAAAAGGGTATTTTAGGCCCACTCAATTTAAAACACTAAAACTAAATATGGAACAAGCTGCTGTAAAAACAAGTCACCCGAAAGGATTGTGGGTATTATTCGGGACAGAAATGTGGGAACGTTTTAATTTCTATGGAATGCGGGCAATTCTTACTTTATTTATGGTTAATTCCCTAATGATGAAAGAAGCCGATTCATCCTTAATATACGGCGGCTTTTTAGGGCTTTGTTATTTAACACCTATGTTGGGCGGATTTGTTTCGGATCGTTTTTTCGGTAACAGAAATTGCATCTTACTCGGCGGAATTATGATGGCTATAGGCCAGATGATCTTATTTGCGAGCGCTACCGTATTCGGTTCAAACCTAGAGCTAGCCAAAACATTGTTATGGGTGGCACTAACGGTTATTATATTCGGTAACGGTTTTTTTAAACCGAATATTTCCAGTATGGTAGGGAGCTTATATCCTAAACAGGAAAAAAATAAATTAGATACGGCGTTTACTATTTTTTATATGGGCATTAACCTTGGCGCATTTTTAGGCCAATTGATTTGTCCTTTGCTTGGCGATGTAAAACATAAAATTTTATTACCGGACGGAACTTATAAAATGCTCGCAAATGGTGCTTTTGATACTGTCAGAGATATTCACGCGTTTAAATGGGGATTTTTAGCGGCTTCCATAGCCATGTTAGTTGGATCGGCTGTTTTTTATTTCCTGAAAAACAAATACGTGGTAACACCTGAAGGAAAACCGTTGGGCGGATTACCAAAACACAATGACGCGTCGCAGTACGAAGAAGGAGAAGCTCAAAAAGCGGTTTTTTCGCCTACATCGCTGATCGTTGCCGTATTTGCCTTTGTTGCTTTATTTTTTGTATTCAGGTATTTACTGGCCGGTACAAACCCGGTTAAAACAATTATTTATCCTATTATTTACGCGCTTGGTTTAACCCTGGCAGGATTAATTATTTCCGATAAATCTTTAACTAAAGTAGAACTTCAACGCATTTTGGTGATCTACATTGTAGGATTTTTTATTATCTTTTTTTGGGCAGCGTTTGAACAAGCCGGTTCGTCGTTAACGTTTATAGCCGATAACCAAACAGACCGGCATATTTTCGGCTGGGAAATGCCGCCGAGCATGGTTCAAATTTTTAACGGCGTATTTGTTTTCGGGTTCGCGTTCCCCTTCAGTATATTATGGGATAAATTAAGAGCAAAAGGAAAAGAACCGTTATCTACCGTAAAACAAGCTATAGGCCTGGCATTAATAGCCGTAAGTTATTTTATTATCGCCCATAATGTAAAAGATTTGGGCAATAGCGGTTTATTAGGCATTCAGTGGTTAATTCTTTTATACCTCATCCAAACCTTTGCGGAGCTTTGCCTTTCGCCCATAGGGTTATCCTTAGTAGGTAAATTATCTCCAAAACGATTTGCTTCCTTATTGTTCGGCGTTTTCTTTTTATCTAACGCTGCGGGTTATGCATTAGCGGGCTCTTTAGGAGCTTTGATCCCTGCTACCGGCGATAAATTTAAAAAAGCGCAGGAATTAGGCATTGATTTACAGGCTGTGCTTAATAAAACAATGACACCAACGGCCGAGCAGATAAAATTATTAGATGATAATCAAATCAGCGCCGTAAACCCGGTGTTCGTTGGTTTTGAAATTCACAACCTATTTGAATTTTTTATGGTGTTTGTTGTATTAACAGGTGTTGCAGCCATTATTTTATTTTCACTGACGCCCGTATTAAAAAAATTAATGAACGGCGTTAAGTAATTGAATGGAGGCTATCCCCGATATATCGCACATCCAGGATTTTAAAGGTAAGTATCCCAAGCAATTGTGGTACTTATTT
>JBBRHI010000626.1:0-2074 GCA_038222995.1 Bacteroidia bacterium
CTAGAAGCAACCATTTTAGCAGAGCATTCCAAAGAACAATGCAACAAAATTGTAGAATGGGTTGGCTATAACCAGCAAAGATTTAATGAATTATTTGATTTGTTTTTGAATAGCGAATACCGGGTTACCCAAAGAGCTGCATGGCCGTTAAGCTATTGTGTTATTAAACATCCCGACTTAATGAAAAACAACTATGAAAAATTAATAACCAATCTCCAAAAACCAAATCTTCATGATTCCATAAAACGCAATACGGTAAGGCTTTTACAGGCTGTTCCTATTCCCGAAAAATATGAGGGAAGTATTATGGAAATTTGCTTTAAATATTTGGAATCTCCAACAGAAGCTGTTGCGATAAAAGCATTCTCTCTAACGATATTGGGTAACCTGGCAAAAAAGTATCCTGAAATAATTCCTGAAATAAAATTATTGATTGAGGAACAATTGCCACATCAGACTGCAGCGTTTAAGCAGCGGGCAAAAGTGTTTATGAAAACATTTCCGTAAGATTGTTTTATCATTTGTCATTCAACTTAAACTCCAATAAAGCGACATTTAAATGCTTGTTTTGAACTGGAAGTTCCGGTGCATCGGGTGTTCTGAAATTTTCGATGAACTTAAATCCAAAAGATTTGTAATAGTCAATTATCTTTTCATTGTCGGCCCAGGTATCAATTCTTAAAAATTTTAAATTGTTTTGCGTGGCAAATTGCGTAGCCCAATTCAAAACTTTTTCAAACTGTTTTTGTCCTTTATACTTTGGATTTACAACAATTCTATGCAAGTAAATTGCATCATCCCGGTCTTTCTCACGCCAGATAAATGGATCGTTACGTTGTATACTAAAAATGCAAAGAATATTATCGCCGCTTACAATTTTATATTGAAGCTTATTTTCTACATCTTTTTCTAATGCGATTTTGTCAATACCTTCCCAAACTTTATAACCTTTTTTTCCCTGCAATTCCATTGCTTGCTTAAATAGCCAAAAAATAATAGTTAAGTCGTCTTTTGTAGTATTGACAATTTTTATGTTGTCGGTTTCGTGCAATAGCATAATAAAATATTCAGGGTCTCAGTGTATAGTGTCACTTTATAGCGATAAGCTTTGCCCACGCAGGATAATTGCAGACTCTGATGAAAGCTGTAGCCAAATTTATAAATAATTGTTCATTGTTATTACTATTGCTCAGCAGGGTTACATCAGATGAAACTATAGCTGAAATCCTGTACCGTACGGGACTCATTGTTAGCACTTCAGCCCACCTTGTACAAAACCGATGTAAGTGGCAGTTTAGTCAAGGTTATTATTTGTCGCTTGAAGAAAAGATTTATCAAAATGGCTGTAATCTCTATTTATAATACCCTTTTCAAATTTTCTCCTTAAAAAGAATTTCCTGACTTGAATGAAAAGAAATATACACAAGTCCATAAGAATAACAATTGAGAAATTTTCCAACCTTCCATTACTCTGGTTCAGCAAAGAGTTGTCACCAAATAAAATGTTAATGCAGAGTAATGGTAATAAATAAACAAGTCCGACTAAAAAAAGATTTGGTGATAAGGTTATAATAATAGTCGAACCTTTGTCTCTTTTTTTTACAATCCCCGTCAGATAAACGCTTTGCCCAAAAATCATTAAATCAAAAAAGATTATTTTTTGTTTAAATGTAAATCGTCCGTCGTCTGAAACTGTCCCGTAATAGCGTTTTGAAAAATTTAAAACATTGCCTGTTAATAGGTCTTCCAATCTTTTCTTTATAAAGGCAGATGAACCGTCAAGGTTATATGTCTTGGTTTGTTTAAGTAGGAAGTTCATTTTACAAATTGTCACTTACATCCGGGTATTGGCGAAGGCTGGAAATTTGTTGCTTGTCCAGCCCGGAACTGCAGCCGGGTAAAGAAATTAAGTACAAGTTAAAAACTAAATGTTAGCAGAATTCCGTCAAGCCTGCATGCAGTACAGTAGCGATTTAAAGCCGATTGATCTACCGTCTGCCCGCCTTTTTACAAACCGTTCATGTTAGCGGTTCGTTGTTATTGTCTGTCCACTATGTAATTTAGTTCAGTTACT
>JBBRHI010000627.1:0-2064 GCA_038222995.1 Bacteroidia bacterium
GGTAATATGGAATTGCAGTTGGATCGTAAGATCTCAAACCGACGTATCTTCCCGGCTATTGACCTGACTGCTTCTTCTACAAGAAGAGATGATCTTTTATTAAGTAAAGAAATGTTGTCGCGGTTATGGGTATTGCGTAAACACTTAGCGGATATGAACCCGGTTGAGGCTATGGAGTTTTTACAAAACCAGATCAACAAAACACAAACCAACGAAGAATTTTTGATCAGCATGAACGGCTAATCAACCTCATTTTATAAAAATTATTTTCAACTTATTTTATAATGGTCAATAAAAGATCTGTGATATTGGGGCTAATGTATGCTTTCTTAATTATCGTTTATAAGCTCAGTATTGTATTAAGCGATAATGCACTAAGCCGCTTTGGTTTTTATTTTTCGAATATTGCCGGTACGTTAGCCGTTATTCCTTTTATATTTTTTACCATCAAATTAGCCCGCAACGATAAAGGAGGTTATATTGGCGGAAAAGAGGCTTTAAAAGCGGGCTTTGCAATGGCAATAATAGCTGCGGTTATTTTATCGGTATATAACTATTTTGAGTTTGAATTAGTGTGGAGAAAATTGTCTGCTGAATATTATAACAGCATTGATTTTAAATTATTTTTGGCTAAAAACAAACAAATAAAACCGGAAGAGTACCCTTCAAAAATTGAATCGGCTATTAACGGGTTATCGGCATTTAAAGCTATGACCGGTAAATTAGCAACGCTTTTATTTATAAGCCTGGCAACATCTTTTATCTGCGCTGCTTTTTTAAAGAGAAACCGCTCCATTAGTGACAACTAATTTCAATTCGCAGTTATAACTTAATTCTTTATAAATTTTTGTTTCAAAATAACTTCATTAAAGCTGTTAAGCACTTCTATATAATATACTCCATTATCAAACTCATTTACTGAACTTCATATTGTGTAACTCCGCCGGTTATAGTGTTATCAAGTGATTTAACTAATTTTCTTTTTTAGAATACATATTTCATTAATATAAAGTATGTACCTATTAGGATTACCGCAAAAAGCAGTGTACCTAACACCCGGCATATTTGTAACAGCTGATTTTACTTTATTAAAATCGGCTTTGTTGTAGCTTTTTAATGCCACAATTACACCTTAATCGGCACATCTTAATCAATTACTGTTTGGGGGATCAGGTACTCCTGCCGAATGTATTTATAATGTTAAAAACCTTATTTAAACATATCGATGGTAAAGAAAATGTGTTAATAATAAGCGCCGTTTTGATCTGTATTTTACTTTTTATTCGATACAAGCCGAAAATTTAACTAAACCCCGGCCACTTCAAATCCTTTATATACCAGCAATATAACCGAATTTAACCGTTTGTAAGCAGCTATATTCAACTACAAATGTTTTTAAACCGAATAAAGTTTGAGAGCTGCCATACCTTTGTCTCGGCAATTTGATGAAGCGCTTCAAGAAAATCAAAACGCATAATTTATAGAAAACTAATATTAATTAAAAAAACAAAGCAACATGAACACATTAAGAAACCGCGTACAGTTAATTGGTAATTTAGGAACAGCACCTGAAGTAAAAACAATTGCAGGAGGAAGAAAAGTAGCAAAATTAGTGATCGCTACAAACGAGACCTATAAAAACCAAAAAGGAGAAAAGGTAACCGAAACAACCTGGCACAATTTAACTGCCTGGGGAAATAACGCCGATTTTGCCGAAAAATTTTTAGAGAAAGGCGCTGAAATTGCGATTGACGGGAAATTGAAAAACAGTAACTATACGGATAAGGACGGCGTGAAACGTTATGTAACAGACATAGAAGTATCTGAATTTATGATGCTTGGAAAGAAAAAATAATTTCTTTAATTATCTTAAAAAAACGCTTGCCGAAAGGTGAGCGTTTTTTGTTTTATTAAATAATAATTATGAAAAACATTCTATAACCTTTGACCCAGCACTAATTACACCTGATACACCGATTTTGAATGAATAAAAAAAGGGATCACTTTCAAATGATCCCTTTTTTTGCAATTTTAATTATGTTATTTAACCACTAAAATTCCGTT
>JBBRHI010000628.1:0-2063 GCA_038222995.1 Bacteroidia bacterium
ATGCCGAATAACATGATAAATTTAAGCAATAAACTTGCCATTTTAAAATCCCTGGATGTTCCGGCTCGCATTATTTGAAACAGTAATACCGCTAAAGGCAGCATTACCAAAGCTATAATATAGTATACGGCAAGTGTTTGCCTGAGAGAATAAAATTTTATCCCCGCTATCAGCAGCAAGCCTATCGTAATTAAAATAATAAAAAATGTTACCACTTTACTGGTGATGATCCCCCAAACAATGGGCATTGTTTTGCAGCCTGTTTGTACATCGCCTTTATAGTCTTCCATATCTTTTATAACCTCTCGTGCAAAGGAGGTTAAAAAAGCAAAGCCTGCATACCCAAACACGGTAATAACTAACGGCTTTACAAGCGGTGTAATAAATAAAAGAGTAAGTCCGTTCATTTGCCCGGCCAAATAATAGTCATATACCATAGGCATAACAGGAATAGTTGCCGTAAGTAATGATACCACTATGTTTCCTGCGAGTAACTGCTTTTTAAAGTTGGTAGAATAAAACCACAATAAAATAATACTCAAAATCTGGAAGCTTAATAATTTTAAGTTATGACATCTTAAAGCAAGATAAGCACCCAGTAATAAGCCTGTAGCGCTAAATATAATATGCAGGATCATTGCCCAACGGCGTTTAATGCTTACGTCAACTACAACGGTTTCAGGCCTGTTGATCTTGTCGGTTTTTACATCAAAATAATCATTAATGATATAGCCTGCGGCGGCAATTAATAATGTACTTAATAAAGAGACTGAAAAAAGTAAAGGCGTAAAATTGGAGAACTCGTTTACAGGTGCAAATACAAAATATTTAATGCAAATTTGAGTAATCGCAATAATTAAAAGATTCTCTACACGAATCAGTTTTAAAAATGCTATAAAAGGGTTTTTCAGCAAAGTAATTTAATAGAACAGAAAGTTAGGAATTAAAATTTTAATTTTGTCAATAAAAAATATGATGCACGACCTAAGTCCTTCCTATTGGAATAACAGATATCACACAAACGATTTCAGCTGGGATCTGGGTGTTGTATCTTCTCCTCTTAAAGCTTACTTTGACCAATTAAAAAATAGGGCGCTTAAAATTCTTATCCCCGGAGCGGGAAATGCATACGAAGCGGAATACCTGCATTTACAGGGGTTTAAAAATGTATTTGTGTTAGATTTTGCTTCCGAACCCTTACTTCATATTAAAGAACGCATTCCTTCATTTAACTCGGAGCACTTAATTCATAACGATTTTTTTGAGCATTCAGGCCAATATGATCTTATTATTGAGCAGACTTTTTTTTGTGCCATTCATCCTTCGTTAAGAAAACGTTATGTGTTGCACATGTTGCAATTATTAAAACCGGGCGGTAAATTGGCGGGAGTGTTATTTGATGATAGGTTACATACAGATAAGCCTCCCTTTGGCGGTTCTATGGATGAATATAATCCCTTGTTTTTCCCCGATTTTCAGAAATTATATTTCGATCCCTGCTGCAACTCCATAAAGCCAAGAGCGGGCAGGGAACTGTTTATACTTTTGCAGAAGAAAGCCCTTTAGCCTTTCAGTAAATTTTTCATTAAATTTACTATCGTATTATATATATTGCACGAACTCAAAAGTATATTCGAAGAAAAACAATACATGGGCTATAACAGGCTCAGTATGATATGGCGCACGGGTATTGCGCTATTTTGTTTTTTAGGGTATTACTGGAGCGAAAACCCTAAGCCCGTTATGGTAGCCATTTTCCGAATCGGTTCTTACCCGGCTTTACCTATACCAAACTCGGGGCAAATATTTTTTTTACTGGGATTGCTGTTGTTGCTTTTTTCTGTAATGCTTACTTATATTTTACACATTCATACTAAAGTATATAAAGATTATATTTTAATTGACGGCTTTTGGACGGCTCGCCGGGTTAAAATAAATTTAGATACCATCGTGCATATTCGCAAAAGCAAATACAAGAAACATATTTTTCGCAGAGCGGTATACAACCTTCACAGCAAAGGAGTAATACGGTTTTATACCAGCGGTAATGAATTTGTAGAGAT
>JBBRHI010000629.1:0-2063 GCA_038222995.1 Bacteroidia bacterium
ATGTTTTTTTGATACATTTGTGTAACGTAAACATGCCGTCGTTACACTGGATAGGAAAAGATAAGGTTATTAATCACCACTTACATGTGCCTTACAGGGTGCTTGAACATAAGTATGGGTTTAATAACGGCGAGCAGGAGCCGGGCCAAACCAACAGCGGTAATAAAATAATACACGGTGATAATTTAGAGGCCTTAAAGGCATTATTACCGGAATACGAAGGTAAAATTAAATGCATTTACATTGATCCCCCTTATAATACGGGCAATGAAGGGTGGGTATATAATGACAATGTGAACGATCCTAAAATTAATAAATGGCTCGGGCAGGTTGTAGGAAAAGAATTTGAAGACCTTACACGGCATGATAAATGGCTGTGTATGATGTACCCCCGTTTAAAGCTGCTTCATAAGCTATTGACTGATGACGGAGCCATTTTTATTTCACTTGATGAAGTTGAAACTACAAATTTAAGGTGCATAATGAACGAGATTTTTGGTGAGAATAATTTTATAGCTCAAATTACTTTATTATGTAACCCAAAAGGGAGAAGCCAAGATAAATACTTTAGTACAAATCACGAATATGTAAGTATATATAGCAAGACAAAATTACATAAAGACTCGTTCAGTTTAGTAAAAGATGAAGAGTTAGTAGAAAAAGAATATAAACTGAAAGATGAATTTGGCAGATATAGATTAGTCGAGTTAAGAAATACCCACAGAGAATTTAATAAGCAAAACAGACCTAATTTATTTTATTCGTTTTACATAAATTCTGATACCGGGCATGTATCATTAACAAAAAAAGATTCGTACACAATAGAGGTTAATCCATTATGGCCTGATGATTATGAAGGGTGTTGGACGTGGGGAAAAGAATTATCTGAAAGCCATATGTATTTATTAACTGCGCAAAATATTCGCGGTAAGTGGAAAGTTTTTAGAAAAAGCTACTCATCTTTACTCGAAGGTGAAAACGTAAAAAGAAAACTATTTACTATTTGGAACAATTCACGATTTTATACTGAAAAAGGGCAAGTAGCATTTGGAGAAATATTTCCGGGCTTAAACAAAAATGATTTCCCGCAACCAAAATCCATTGATTTAATAATTGAAGTTTTAAAAACGCACACCGGCGGAAATGATATAATCCTTGATTCCTTTGCCGGTAGCGGCACTACAGCTCATGCTGTTTTAAATTTAAATAAATTAGACGGAGGTGCTCGTAAATTTATCTGTATCGAAAGAGAGGATTATTCCGAAACAATTACTGCCGAACGGGTAAAGCGTGTTATAAAAGGATACAGTGATAAGGAAGGCACAAAAGGAAATTTTGACTATTACGAATTAGGCGCTACACTGTTTAATGACGCCGGTGAAATAAATGAATTAGTAGGAGTGGAAAAGCTTAGGGAATATATTTATTATACCGAAACCAAAAGCTTTCTTTCTTCTGTAAACCGAGAAAAGCAGAAGATAGATAACGAGTATTTTTTGAATGTACATAATGACACCTCTTATTATTTTTATTATGAGCAAGACAGGCCTACAACTTTAAACTATGAGTTTTTAAGTACTATTAAAACAAGGGCTGAACAATACATTATATATGCAGATAACTGTTTGCTCACTAAAGAATTTATGGTAAAACATAAAATTATTTTCAAAAAAATACCGAGAGACATTACAAAATTTTAAGACGTATGGAATTAAAGCCTTACCAGCAGGAGGTTATTACTGATTTAGAACAGTTTTTAGAAACCATACAACGTACTAAAAATATAAATGATGCTTTTTATGATTATTGGTCTAGGCATCGTAAAACCCCTCTGCAACCCTTCCCGGGAATGGCTATTGAGCCTTACAAAAATAATGTCCCTAAAGCGCCGCACGTGTGTGTTAAAGTGCCAACCGCCGGCGGAAAAACATTTATCGCCTGTAACGCCATCAAAATCATTTTCGATGCCTTCCGGTATGATAAGAAAAAAGCAGTAGTTTGGCTGGTACCATCCATTACGATTTTAGATCAAACTATTAAGAACTTAAAAGATATAAATCATC
>JBBRHI010000630.1:0-2059 GCA_038222995.1 Bacteroidia bacterium
ACTTGTATGGCAGAATCAAGTTTAGTGAAAGTATTAGAACTTGTAAGGCCATAAGGATGCAGATTAACTAATGCAAGGCCGCCGTGTAAAAAAAGAGAATCCACGGGGGGCGTAATAAATCCAACGAAGCTAAGAAAGCCCATCATATGGCCCATTTCATGCAAAATTGTTGAAAAAAAGTCCGTACGGCATCCTACAAATGGGACCAAATCGTTTTCCTGGTAAGTTATTGGACCAAATAAGGAACTATCAAAATTTACGGTCAGCTGACCATGGAAATCATATGCGGCATCAATGCCTGTACGAACATAATCGTTTAGATAGCCGCTGATAAAGCTATTAGGTGGGAGTGCATAATAAGGTCCCGCTTTTGCCAGGTAGGTTACGCCATAAGGCGCATGAAAACCTGGGGCATTAGCATAGGACTGCATTACGTGAACTTTTATAAGGTCTGCACTGCTGACATGGCTAAAATCAAATATGCTTTGAATGTAGGTAAGGACATGGCAGTAAGTTTCTCTTCTGATTTGACCACGTGTTATACCTCCAACATGAGAGGTGTCATCAAACCCAACTTTGTCGGCTAGATTCCTGTCATCATAGTAAATTGCGAACTTGCCACAAGTATCGATTGCGCGGGTGGCGTAACCGGTGACAAGAGAGGAGGGCGCAAATGGCGTACCGTCTCCGGTATCAACAAGACTTAGGATGAAATCATTGTCGATCCCGCAGGGGGGATTAATAATAGTAGCACTCGAATTAATTAATGGGAGCGGCAAAGGCAGTTGGCCGTTTGCTTTGCTGCAAACTAAAGCTAAAAGTACTGTAACCATTAACCGCAAAGAATGCGCTTTGTGTATAAAAGATTTCATTGGATAATTTTGAAGGTGAATAAAGTATTTGGAAACTACTGCAAGCAAAAAGCTGAATTTGTGCAAAAAATATTGTGATTTTTATTGTCCGTTTTATAGAGATAACTAAATTGTAAATTGACCTTGAACTTCTAACCAGGTTTAATATAAAAGAGCATAGGAGTAAATGTTTTTAAGCAACGGTTAATAATTCTGACTTAAAAGAGCAATGTTTGTATTGTACTCATTTGTTTTAGGACTTATTTTTCTATAAATAAAAGCATATTCTGTAGCTAAAATGTATGGAATATTTATTTATCTTGGTCAAAAGTAAAGTTATTTTCTATAAATCCTAATTTTTTTTAATTGTATTTTACGCAAAAAACACCGTATTTTACGCAATTGTATATCATGTAATATTTTTTCATTCACCTTATGCCTCATTTAGGAAACAATATTGCTCGGCTCCGTGGCTTTAAACGGTTAACACAAAAAGAACTTGCGGCCAAATTGGATATGCGCCAACAGGATTATTCTAAAATCGAACAAAAGGCAATCATAGATGACGATATGCTCACTATTATCGCTAAGGCACTTGATTTTCCAATGGAATTAATTAAATCTATTGATAATAATGGTCATGTTGAAAATGTATATCAGCAAGAAGGAAATAAGGGAAATATATTTAATTATGAGTCTAATTCAATGGATAAAATTGTGGAGCTGTATGAACTGATGATAAAAGAAAAGAACCAAATGATTAAGGAAAAAGATGAAATCATACTTACGTTTATTAAAAAACATAAAGAATAATTGACTTGAAAAAAAAAATAACTATAAATAATATCCGCATTTTCTTGGCCATAGATATTCAATTTTTGCTGGAAGGTTTGTTTAATTATTTAAACTAAATAGAGGGCTTTAAAGTCGTTTTAACTGCTCGTGATGGTAGCGATTTATTAAACGGATTAGCTGGTATGGAACAACTACCTGACATTTGCATACTTGGAACAAACGACGAAATATTGGATAGCTTCAGGATATTAAAAACTCTGAAAAATTCTTTTCAAACGAGGGCGTAAATTAAACTGTGTCAAAGTTGAAAATTAGTAACAACTTTAACACGGATAACATGAGAAAAAAACGGGAGACCGGTGTCACATTGAGTGACGAAGTACGGCAGCAGGCATTAGCACAGTTCAAATCAG
>JBBRHI010000631.1:0-2056 GCA_038222995.1 Bacteroidia bacterium
TTAAAGGCTTCCAACTCAGGAAACTCTTTATAATTTACATCTAATTGAAATTGTTGCCTGCCCGATGTGGCCTTTGTCGGCTTTAAAGGTGCAGTAACTTTAGGCAGTTGATTTACCCTTTTCTCATAAACGATTTTTTCACTTTCTATCTTAGGAGGGATTGCATCAATTTGCTTTTGCAGCTCCTTTGTTTTTGGACTTTCAGCAGCCGGCATTTCTTTTTTGTTTTTCGATTCGTTTGTCTCTTTATTTCCCTCATGTCCCTTCAAAGAATTGTCCCGGCCCTTATATACCCAGTTTCTGGCAATGGTATCCAATACATACATATTATATTTATCGGCAGGATGTTCCGATTCAAATTCAACTGTAATAGTTTTGTTTGGTTTAATAAAAACAGGTTCGTTATTTTGATAACCTCTTATGTCAATCATACCGGCGCTTTCCAGTTGTGTTTTAACGCCCGCACTGTCGTATCCCATAGGAATGCCGCTTGCAATAATATCTGCCTGGTTATGAAATTCCCTATAGCGGATCTCAACATCTCCTACAATATCCTGCCCTTGCTTATTAATAAAGGCTTTTTTAGGAACGGTAATTTTTGAATTTGTTTTGTGTTTAATAGTAGCACCTTGTTCGGCATTCACTTTATAAGACGTATACGGAACATTTAGTTTGGAGATAGGCGGTGTAATAAAAGCCTTATGAAGCTTGGGATCGGGAGAATTTGTATGTTGATCGTGTAAAGTAGTTATTTTATCATTTGATGTTTCTTTTGGCGGGTTCTTTTTAAATACTGAAAAATAAGTAACGGTGCAAATAACGGCTACACCTGCTATAATGGCCGAATATGTGATCTTTTTATTTTTTAAAAAGCTAACATCACTTCGGGCTTTCTCTATGCTTTGCTTTTTAAATTTATTGACAAGTTCCCCAAAATCTTTTTTAGAATTTATTTCTTCATCACTAATCGGCGGCCTGTTAAGGTTGAAATTTGGTTCCATTATATCTTATTTAGATTTTTTTGTCAGCGTTTTTTTTACTCGTTCCAGTATTCTATACAGTTTTACCTTCGCATTGGTTTCAGTAATATTTAATATTTCAGCAATTTCTTTAAAAGGTCTTTTTTCAAAGAAACGCATTTCTACTAAATGTAAATCGTCATCAGGTAATTCTTTAATAACAGTCATCAACACATTTTTGTATTGTTCCATGTATTCTTCTTCTACTTCTTCACAAATATTTCTCAGGTCACTAATATCAGCGTTAACGGTTTTCAGATTTTTTTTGGTTCTGAATAATTGCATCACTTCACTGTGAGCAATGCGGTACAACCAGCTTGCAAAAGGAACGCCTTTATATTCGTATTTTTCAATATTGGTCAGTGCTTTTAAAAATACCTGTGCAGTTAAATCAAAGGCTGTATCCCTATCTTCCATGCGTTGGTATACATACCCGAAAATTTGTTTGTAATATTTGTCGTACAAAGGCCCAAAATGCTCGGGGTTTTGTTTCGCAGCCTCAATAATCTGTTGCTCTGTTTGCAACATTTCGGCGGTATGGTGGTATCGCGGTGAAAAATCCATATAATAAGCTGCGTTTAAAAGCATTATGAGTTTATAATACGAAACCCGGTAAATAGTTACAGCCAAAAATGAAATAAATTACCGGTTAAACTTAATCAATTGATTGTCAAGGGTAAAATTTTTCGTTAGAATGAGTGAATGATAGTTAATTAATGGTGAAATATAATTTTTACTGAGTGAATGGTTTTATTTTAAAGGTAAAATATCTAATTTTGAGGTCAAGATCTGATTTAAAAAATCGATAATCCGGAAATTAAAGATAAATATTCCCCGTAGTTATAAAATTATTTTTTGTATTCCGAATTTTTGGAATGATGCTAAAACATTAAATATAAAAGAAAATACCCGATATAGTATTCGGATCATTTTTGATCTTACACTCAAATATTGAAGTAAGCCCTATAGTTTTTCAATGTAAATCACCTTGCTCAATTCTGTAAAATGTTTGAAAAAGCCAATAAATACGGTCTTTT
>JBBRHI010000632.1:0-2056 GCA_038222995.1 Bacteroidia bacterium
CCAATAAAACAAGAGAAATGGCGTTGTTGTACTCAACCATTGACACTAATTTTTTACCGTTACAGTTTAATTACTGCATCATGGCCTTAAAATATATTCGTGAGTTGGGGGATACTATTATTCCTATCTCATCGCTGGAAGCTAAAATGAAGAAATGCTATAAGCTCCGTACATCAAAAGATTCGGTATATGTAGACTATATGCTTTTAAATTATAATATTATGACAGCCTATAATAATTATATGGCACACCGTTATGAAAAAATAGATAAGCCGTTACAGGAAATAAAAAATTATTTCGCCCGTCACGACATTACAGAAACCGAAGGGGTGAAATTGGGCTTATTGTTTAATATGTATGCCAAATATGACTGGACGTTGGAAATTTTGAAACCTTTATTGAAAAAATATCCTGCTAATAACGATGTGTTGTTTTTATTTATTAAAACCTATTCGCCGACTGACGCCTCTTTTATGAGCGATATAGAGTATAAAGCGTTGTTAAGTCTTGCAAAAAAAAGAGATAAAGAACGATTTATGAATTGGATAGATGTAGAAAGTTTCCAGTTATTAAGAAAACAGGAAATTAAAGAAGAGTATTGCCGACAATGAAAATAGCATCAAACAAATTATCAGACCTTTACACATTTTATAAAACAGAGCTATCCTCACTATATGATGAAGAGGAGCTGTATGCTGTTTTTGAAGTAGTATGCGAATACTATCTAAAATTTACCAAAGCAGATGTAAAACAAAACTTTGAAAGTAACCTCAATCAATCTGATGTAATATATATATATAATACCGCTAAAGCATTAAAGACAGGCACTCCCGTACAATACGTTTTAAAAGAAGCTTTTTTTTACAATTTATTCTTTTATGTGACACCCGCTGTATTAATACCAAGGCCCGAAACAGAGGAACTGGTTGACCTGATCATTAAAGAATTAAATACAAATAAAAAGAACAACCTTAAAATAATAGATATAGGAACAGGCTCAGGTTGTATTCCCATAACTTTAAAAAACCGGTTTCCGCAAGCACACGTATTTGGTATTGATATTTCGGAAGATGCGTTAAACATTGCGCGTAAAAATGCGATCAAAAATAATGTAGAAATAATCTGCAAAAACATAGATGTTTTAAATTCAAATGCCTCATCTCAATTCTCAACCCTCAACTCTCAATTCTCAATTATTGTCAGTAATCCTCCCTACATCGTTCAATCCGAATCAAAACAAATGGAATCAAGGGTTCTCGGTCATGAGCCTCATTTGGCCCTGTTTGTAGAAGATGCTGATCCTATTATTTTTTATAAACGGATCATTGATCTTTGTAAAACGCATCTGGAGCCTAATGGATATCTTTTTTTTGAACTCAACCCGCTTTTTGCTTCAGACGTAAAAAACTATGCAAATGAGCGTAATTTATTTAATTTTACCGAGCTGATGTTAGATATGAGTGGAAAGAAACGGTTTTTAAAAGCACAGAAAAAATGAAACACTTAAGTATTGTATTTCTTTTTATAACCTCTTTTTTGTTTTCACAGGAAAAAATAGAAACGATGGTAGATGTTCCCGCTAAAGCAAAAGGCGGTAAAGAAGACGTCGATTTTGTATTTCAGTCGCAGGTTATTTATCCTGATGTGTTTTTAAAACAAAAGAAAGCGGAAGACGTGGCTATTTATTTTACGGTAACGGCTAAAGGGGAAGTAAGAGATATTGAATTTAAAAATCCTTACGATGAAGCTTTTAAAACAGAAGCTAAACGATTATTGCGTTATTTTATATTCGATGCCGCAAAAATCGGTAATGTGCCGGTTGCCTCCACCTCTTTTTTAATATTTAAATTTAATCCCGATACATATAAAAAGTTTACTAAATCAAGAGGCTTTGTCATTTCCAAAGATCAGCCGAATTTTGATACAAGCTTTGTTATTTATGACAGGGCCGACCGGTCACCTGAATATTATAAAGGAGAAGAGGCTATGGGCGAATTTATTTTATCTAATTTAGAATATCCCGATTTGGCCGTTCGTCAAAATATACAGGGCACTG
>JBBRHI010000633.1:0-2050 GCA_038222995.1 Bacteroidia bacterium
GAGCATGCCGTTAACCGGAGAACCGAATTTAAAATTATAGAGAATAAAAAACTCTGATAAAAACGGATATCCTTATCTTTACGCTTTAATGCTATTACTATTTAAACAGCCGTTATGAATTATATATTGTTTGACGATTACTCACGTTTTAATTTACTGCCGCTTACCTATACAAAACCGGTGGCAGACCTAAGAATAGGTATTCTTACCATTCGTGAAAAATGGGAAATGTATTTAAGCGCAAGCTTAAGCAACCACACACAAGCGTACTTAAGTAAAAAATTTGTAAAGCGAACCGGTAACGATAATATATTTATTAACGGAAAGGTTTGCCCTACGCCGGAGCTGATCACCCTGATAGAAAATCTGAAAACCAATACCGGCATAAAGCGGGGTAATGATTTACTGGCTTACCGTACCGCTAACGCCGGCGACTTTAATGCGGAAGAACTGTTGCTTAACGCAGAGCCGGTTGATGTAAACTATATTGCCGTGAAAGACCTTTGGGATATTTTTTCGAAGAACGATGCCGCTTTAAAGAGTGACTTTAACCGGATTACCGAAGGAAGAGCCTCCCAACCGCTTTCGGCAAGCAACACGGTGATAGGGAACAAAGGCCTTATTTTTTTAGAAGAAGGTGCGGTTGTAGAAGCAGCGGTTTTAAATACTAAAGCCGGTCCTATATATATTGGAAAAGAGGCTGAGGTAATGGAAGGCTCAGTAATTCGCGGGCCTTTCAGCTTAGGCGAACATTCTGCTTTAAAATTAAGCACTAAAGTTTACGGGCCTACTACCATTGGCCCGCACTGCAAAGTAGGCGGCGAAATTAATAACTCCGTGATATTCGGTTACAGCAATAAAGCGCACGACGGCTTTTTAGGAAACAGTGTCATAGGCGAATGGTGTAACCTTGGAGCGGATACCAATAACAGTAATTTAAAAAATAACTACGGTACCGTAAAGCTGTTCAATTATAAAAAAGATATGCCCGTGGATACGGGCCTGCAGTTTTGCGGCCTCATAATGGGCGACCACAGCAAGTGCGGCATCAACACCATGTTTAATACCGGCACGGTGGTAGGAGTAGGCGCCAATATTTTCGGCGGCGGTTTTCCTAACGTTCACATTCCTTCCTTTACCTGGGGCGGAGCTGAAAAGCAGGAAACCTATAAGCTCGATAAAATGCTGGAAACAGCAGAACGCGTTTATGCCAGGAGAAGTATGACGGTAACGCCGGAAGAAGCGGAGATATTACGGCATGTGTTTGAAGAAACAAAAAAGTATAGGAATACAGATAATAGTAGATAATGAATCATTAAAAACCCTCATCCTGCAAAGCAGATGAGGGTTTTTATAAAGACAAAAGGCCGATTGGTTTTTACAACATGCCGCAAACCGTTTTGTTTACGGGCGTTTAGCTTCCTTTCAATAACATGTCTAATTTTAGGGCTTCTTTGATGCTTCCTTTTAATTTCATTCGTCCGCTTACCATTCCTGCCATTGGATTCAATTTCCCGAATACTAATTTAGCAAAATCTGCCGTAGTAATAGTGACCTGAAAATTTGAAGTTAAGTTGTAATCTTCCGGAGTGCCTTTCAACCAACCTTTCCCGTTTTCGTTTGTACCATCCAAAATAAAGGTTTCATTAATGTCTTTAAAGTTAAACGTAAACACATTACTAATCTGTTGTAAGGCAAACGGTGTTAGTTTGCTTTTTAAATGCTCAACGGCATTATTAAAATTGATCTCTTGTTCCATGGTTTTAATTTTAAATGTGATTTGAATAAGTTAAAGTATAAAAGCGAAAATCAGGGGTTGCTAATTCCATGGTTTCTTTCAAATTAATATCTTCGCTTGCCATTGCAGATATAGCTTCTATTAAATGGTCTTCGGTATCCCAAAGTGAATAGTTTACAGCTCTAAAACCATCTATGCTTCTATGAAAATTAGCACTCCTGTAACCCGGTGTCACTAAAGAATCATTGATGTTATTTGCAACCACTAACTCTAAAAGCCTTAATTGCTTTGGCCCGGGAATGGTGGTTATTT
>JBBRHI010000634.1:0-2044 GCA_038222995.1 Bacteroidia bacterium
CTCAATTGTCAACCCTTGAATAATAATGCTAAACAAAACGCAAAAATAGGTTGCTATTAAAAGTATATTTTTTGTTTCACTGTTGGGTAGTGATAAAACCAACGCTAATGAAAGACCGCCACGCAAACCTCCCCAACTAATTATTTTTGCTTCTTTGTTTGTCAATTTTAAAAGTTTTGGGAATAGTAAATGCGGTAGATAAACAATGATAACTCGTGAAAGTAGTACTATTAAAATTGAAATCAGCCCTACAAAAATGTAATTCATTTTAAAGTCAATTACGATAAGCACAAAAGCAATTAGAATAAATAATACAGCGTTAAGAATTACATCAACTAACTCCCAAAATTTATGTACATATTCTTGGGTTGTGTCGCTCATAGCAATGTCTTTTCTGAAATTACCAACCATTAAACCCACAATTACCATTGCTAATGCTCCTGAAATATGTAGATAGTTAAACAATCCATAGCCTGCCATTACAAAGGCAAGTGTCAATAAAATTTCAGTTTCGTAATGGTCAACCGATTTTAAAAGTAAGTGTAAATAGTAGCCAAAAATTAATCCCATTACTATTCCTCCAACTGCTTCCTGAAAGAACAAAAAGCCAAAGTGTGAAAAACTGAACGAACCTGTGTTTAAAGTGTCCAACAATGCAATAAATACAACTACACTTACGCCGTCATTAAATAAACTTTCTCCTACAATTGTATATTCTGTCTTTTTAGGAACATTTGCTTTTGTTAAAATACCTAAAACTGCAATAGGGTCAGTCGGTGATATTAATGCCCCAAAGATGAGGCAATAAACAAAGCTGATTTGTAAATGAAAAACCTGGGTCAGTCCATAAAATAAACTTGCAATAAGTAATGTTGAAAGTAAAACACCTCCAACTGCAAATGTTGCTATTGGTCTTATTTGTTGTTTAAGATTGTTCCAATTGGTATGTAAAGCACCTGCAAATAGTAAAAAGCCTAATAGAATATTGAGAATGATTTTATCAATGTTTGCAAGTTCGATGTATGTTTCAATTTTATCAATTGGGATGATTAGCCAAAGTTTGGAGCTGATTATTATAAGTGAAAGAATTGTTGATAAAATAAATAAGCCGATTACAAAAGGCAGTTTCAAAAAACGTTGGTTCACATATGCAAACCCTGCTGATAAGCAAATTAAAATGGTGATAGCTAAATATGAATTCATTTATTTTTATCAATTACGTTGTGGCAAATTTAAAGATTAAAAATTTGATAGTTACACAACACTGTAAATAATCAAACTCCCAATTAAGAATGCAAAAGGTGAAATCAATTGGAAGTAGAATGGTTTCAAAAAATTCGCAGCCTTTGTCGAGAAATTATGATGAAATTGTCTGGGTATAAAATAGAGTACGAGTGATGTACAAAGCATAAACCAACCAAATACTTTGAAGACTTCTGGAAATTTGGATGTGTCAGCCGCTAAAATTAGTGCTATGGCTGGAATAAGCCGTAATGTAATTTCTGCATAGTTGATAAAATTTGTACTGCCTGCTCTTCGTAAAATCTCTCTTGCTTTTTGATGTTTAAAAAGCAAAATTAGTCCAACGGAAATGAAGAATATGCCAAAAGTTATTATTATCCATTTTGCAATTGTTTCTGTTATAATTATTCTGTCTTGTCACACCGTTGAATTTTGTAGGGTGTCGGTTTATGCTTGCCTATAACATCTGTATTTACGAAAGCCCTCCTTATTTCAGGCAAAGTTTCGCAAATCTCCACTATGTCGGTAAGTGAGCTATTTCTGAAAACCAGCCCAATCGACTCGGAGTTTACTGATGCAAGTAGGCTACTTTTGGTGAGCTATCCAAAGTTATTTAAGGGTATTTTTTGCCTGGGGAAATGCGTTGACAGTCAGATAGATAACAAATGGATGGCCTAGGATGATGCCAAGTAATCTAGTCGCTTCGGGTAACAGCTAGTACCTGCAGAATGGTGGCCGATAGTATAATGGGCCAGTTTAGTGGCTTTTTCAGTAGTTTTGTCCGTGAGCTGTTTAGGCGGCT
>JBBRHI010000635.1:0-2033 GCA_038222995.1 Bacteroidia bacterium
AATAATTTATTGTTAAATACATGGTTCCAACGCAAAGTGCCTGTGGCATTGCCCCAGTTAAAACCAAACACTTTTGCACCAAACACATCTTTACCAAAATAGCCGCTGGCAAATACCGTATTCTTATCGTTAATGCGGTAATTTATTTTTGCGGTAAGATCATAAAAATAAAACTGTGCTCCCTTAATAGCGCTGGTTGATTTTACAAACGGCTTTACCAAGGCATCAATATAACTTCTGCGGCCTGCTATAATAAAGCTCATTTTATCCTTAATGATCGGCGCTTCAATACTTAACCTGCTGAATATTGTGCCTAAGCCTCCATTTACCGATAAGCGTTTACTGTTACCTTCTTTCATCCGTATGTCTAATATAGATGATACCCTGCCTCCGTATTGTGCAGGGATTCCCCCTTTAATGAGCTTAACATCCTTTACCGCATCCGGGTTAAAAACCGAAAAGAAACCGAATAAATGTGACGAATTATAAACAGGTGCCTCATCCAGCAAAATTAAATTCTGATCCACATTTCCCCCCCTTACATTAAAGCCGCTTGCACCTTCTCCAACAGTTGTAACACCCGGTAATAATTGAATGGCCCTTACAATATCCACTTCACCTAATAAAGCCGGTATTTTATTGATCTGTTTAATATCAAGCTTTGCAGTGCTCATATCCATGCTTTGAATATTAGCATCCGCTTTTTCGGAAGAGACCACTACTTCATCCAGGTCTTTACCTTCTTCCTGAAGCTCAATATTAATAGTTTGGTTAGTGGTTAAATTAAGAGGGCGTTCAATGGTTTTATAACCGATAAATGAATACATAACCGTATCATTTCCTTTTGGTAAGGTTAACGAATAAAAGCCGTAAGCATTAGTACTTGTGCCAACCTGCGAGTTCTTTTTGTATACGGTAACACCAATAAGCGCTTCCCCGTTTTTTACATCTTTTAAATAACCGCTTACGGTAGCATTATCTTGTGCTGCCAAAAGGTTAGTGATGATTAGGAAAATAAGTAACCCGATTTTTCTCATTCGAAGTAATATTTATAAATATGAAACAGCAATTTTATCTCTCTACCTGACTTATGATTTTAACATTAAAAATCGGCGGTGCAAACGTAGGAAACCTTTTTTAAAATTCAAGTTTCCTAAACAATAATTTTTTAATAATTTTTATACTTGTATAAACAAGATTAAAAATTTAAGTTAACTCATTTAAACTTGAATTTCACTCCTTCAAACTACCATATAATTCAATACGCTCGGGCATAGATTTTTTTTAGTGTCTAACGTTTATCATGGCATATAAATTGCTTCAATGTAAAGAGATTATTAAAATAAACATCCGTTTTACTTTTTTATTCGTATTTTTGAACACTTAAACATAAAATTTATGAACAAATTACTACTAATTACGTCAATTTTATTAACAGTATGTTTTTCGGGGGTTTCCCAAACTATACTAGTCGACCCTGCGGGAGACGGAGGTTTTGAAACAGGTTCTACATTCGCCGCCAATAACTGGAGCGTAACTTCCGGTACCCAGCCAAACCAATGGCAAATAGGTCCAAATGCTACAACAGGCTTTACCGGCACAAATTCGGCCTATATTACAAATTCTTTAACTCCTACAGCGCACACCTATAACATGTGTGGCATAACACATGTGAACCTTTTTAGAGATATAACAGTACCTGAATGGGCAACGGATATTACTTTATATTTTATCTGAATTTGTATATGTAAAACAACCGTTTATAAAATGAGAGTTTGGGTTGTAACTACGTCCTCATTCGTTCCTACCGCAGGAGGAGCAATTGGACCAAGTCCTCCTGCAAGAGTTTTACAGGGTGATTTTAATTTACATGCAACCTGGACAAATACAACAATGACTTTACCCGCAACTTTAGCAGGTACTACCTTTAAACTTATTTTTGAATGGGATAATACAGGTACTGCAGGCGGGTCAAATCCTCCTATAGGAATTGATAACATCTCTGTTACTTCAAATTGTTCAGGTGTTACTTC
>JBBRHI010000636.1:0-2032 GCA_038222995.1 Bacteroidia bacterium
GAGCGCTTAAAAAAAATATTTGATGATACTAAAGCGTCTAACCAGCAAGGTTTTGTTGAGTTGATCGATGTAGAGCGTTTAGAGGTTCAGTACAATAACTTAATTACGGAAAAAGAAAAAACAACCCGTTTAATCGGTTTATCCGGGAATCTTTTAAAATTCCAGATGGGTTATAAGATCAGTGAATCATTGGCACTTTCCGATTCTTTATTGGTAAGCACAGATGATTCGGGAGTTTTAGGAACCGGCAAAACAGATATTACCGGTCGCCCGGATTATCAATTACTGCAATTACAACAAAAACTATATCATATAGATATTAAACGTCAGCGTTTAGGTTATTTGCCAACGTTAGGTATTTACGGGTCATATCAATATAATGCGCAACGTCAGGATTTCAGCTTTTTTGATCAGAGTCAAAAATGGTTTAAGATCTCTTTGATAGGGGGTACTTTAAACTTTTCGGTGTTTGACGGATTACAACGCCATAACCGTATTCAACAAGCAAGAATTGCCATGTTGAAAGGCGAGAACAGTATTAAAAATTTAGAGTTGGCGGCAGAGCTTGAAACCTCCATGGCTGAAATAACGTATGCTAATGCTTACGCATCCTTACAAACCCAGAAAAAAAATATGGAGTTGGCCCAACATGTTTTTGATGTCTCTCAAAAAAAATACACACAGGGTGTAGGTTCTAATTTAGAGATCACTACTGCTGAAACATCTTTAAAAGAAGCTCAGACAAACTTTTACAACTCGGTGTATGATATGTTAGTGGCCAAAATAGATTATAAAAAAGCAACAGGAACCTTAATTAAATAATTTAAAAGAATAGAAATACTTATGAAAACAACAATTTTATACATCACTTTAGCAGCAATAATGGTTGCATGCAGCACTCCGGATAAAAAAGCGGAGCTTGAAAAATTAAGAACTGAAAAAGCGGGTATTGAAACAAAAATTGCAGCATTGGAAGAAGAGCTTGCTAAAACGGATACAACTAAACAAAAGTTGATAGATGTAATAGTAATGCCGCTTACAACGCAAACGTTTAAAACATATATAGAAGTGCAAGGGCGTATTGATGCTGATGAGAACGTTTCTTTATCAACTGAAATGCCGGGAACCGTTACTAAAATAAATGTGAAAGTAGGTGATGAGGTTACGAAAGGGCAAGTGCTTGCAGAAACAGATGCGCGTGCTACACACCAACAAATTGCTGATATGCAAAACAGCCTTGACCTGGCAAACCAGGTATTTCAAAAACAAAAAAATCTTTGGGATCAAAAAATCGGAACAGAGATACAATTCCTGCAAAGCAAAAACAATAAAGAAAGTTTAGAGAATAAAATCTCTACTATGCAGGAGCAAATCCGTATGAGTAAAATTATTTCGCCTATCAGCGGAACTATTGATGCCGTAAATATTAAAGTTGGGCAGGCAGTAGCACCGGGCCTATCGGCGATTAACGTGATCAACTTTTCTAACTTAAAGGTGAAAGCGGATGTATCTGAGAGTTATGCCGGCCGTGTAAAAGTTGGTAATGAAGTGTTAGTGTTATTTCCTGATACACATGATTCTATTACCTCAAAAGTAAATTATGCATCAAGGGCCATCAATAATTTAACAAGGACATTCGGTGTTGAGGTATTATTGGATAACTCAAAAGAATACCACCCTAATATGGTTGCCAAATTAAAAATTAACGATTATCAATCACCAACTCCTAAAATAACCGTATCTGTTAAATACATTCAAAAGGGTACTGACGAGAGCTTTGTATTGGTTTCTGAAAATGGTAAAGTAGTTAAGAAAACCATCAAAATATCACATGAGTATAACGGACTCGCTGAAGTTTCGGATGGCTTAAAAGAAGGCGATCTTTTAATTACTGACGGTTATGACCTGATTAATGAAGGGGATAATGTAAACGTAAAAAAATAGTTTTCACAGATTATGTGTAAAGTCTTTAATAACGGTATAACCATAAAAATAAAATTATGTTAGATAAAATAAAAGAATTTAAACCCTC
>JBBRHI010000637.1:0-2030 GCA_038222995.1 Bacteroidia bacterium
GTTATTAAAGAAAATGACCTGACCATTGATGCATATTATTTTGCAGCGCAATACCTTACCAACCAAAGAAAGCAATACACTGAAAAACTCAAGGCTACTTATGAAGAATCGAGTTCTTATAAGCATATTCAAGACCTCATAAAAGAATTAATGGCGTATTATAAGATCCCCATGAAATTAGATTAGTGAGCGGTATCTATATCCATATTCCTTTCTGCAAACAAGCCTGTAATTATTGCGATTTTCATTTTTCCACATCGCTTCAAAACAAAGATGCTTTAGTGAAAAGTATTTTGTCGGAAATAGACCTTCGTAAAAATTATTTAGCTGATAAAACAATCGAAACTATCTATTTTGGCGGCGGCACACCGAGTTTACTTTCAGAAAAAGAATCCTTTTTGATTTTAGAGAAAATTTACAAATTGTATAATGTGTCGAGAGATGCTGAACTGACGATGGAATGTAATCCCGACGATTTATCGGAAGAAAAATTAAAAGAGTTAAAGCGACTTGAAATAAACCGGTTGAGTATTGGGCTGCAAAGTTTTAATGAAGAAGAATTGGTTTGGATGAACAGGGCGCATACAGCAAAAGAAAGCGAGTTTAGCGTAAAACGAGCCCAGGACAAAGGCTTCGAAAACCTTACCATTGATCTGATCTACGGATCAAAATTTTCGAATTTAGTTAATTGGAAAAAAACGCTGGATAAAGCAATCGCCTTGGATGTAAAGCATATTTCGAGCTATAATTTAACTATTGAGGAAAAAACGAAGTTGGGCCACGATCTTAAAGTAAAAAAAGAAGTGGCGATCGATGATGAAAAAAGCTCGGAATTATTTTTAGAAATGATAGATCGGTTAGAGAAAAATAATTTTATTCATTACGAAATTTCTAATTTCGGGAAGGACGGTTTTTTTAGTATTCATAATTCAAACTATTGGAAAGGCGAGCATTACCTGGGCTTGGGCCCGTCTGCTCACTCCTTTGACGGCGTATCAAGGCAATGGAATATATCAAATAATAATTTATACGGTAAACGTATTTCCGAAAATAAAGACGACTATTTCGAAAAAGAGATTTTAACCGAAAAGGAAAAGTTTAATGAGTATATATTGACTTCGCTTCGCACCATATGGGGTGTTGAGCTTAATTATTTAAAAAGTAATTTCAATGAGGAATTTGTAAACCTGTTTCTTAAGCAGATTGAAATATATATTAGAAGCGAGACGATTATTGCGACTAACGAAACCTATACTTTAACCGAAAAAGGAAAACTGCTCGCGGATAAAATAGCGAGCGAATTGTTTGTTTAAAGTATGGAATATCTTATGCCTATGGCTTGTAGGCGCACTAAACTTCTGTATCATTTAAAACATCAAACACCAGGTCTTTTTCGTATCCCTTTGATAAGGCATAATTCATAAGCTTGTATTTTAATTTAACGGCATTTTTTTCGTTAATGAGTTTGCGTTTTACTTCAATTAATTTTTTAAGGGTTTTAATATATTCCGTTTCATCAATTTGCTGCATGGCTTTTTTTAAACAATACTCGCTGATGCGTTTTTGTTTAAGCTCCATTCTTATTTTTATTCTTCCCCATTTTTTAATATTAAATTTTCCGCGGGCAAATTGCATGGCGAAGCGTTCTTCATTTAAAAAATTATCTTCTATTAATTTGGAAATAATGTTTTCTACCGCTTCAGGCCACATGCCCAGTTCATAAAGTTTATCTCTTGCCTCCTGCTGAGCCCTTTCCTGGTAAGCACACCAGCTCTGCATCTTTATTAATGCCAGGTGAGGCTCGGTAATTTTCGGCTTTTCTTTTTTTTCAAACACACACAAAAGTAAATATTTAATTACATTTGACGTGATGCAAGATGCATATATTCATTAACTCCATTTGGTCAGTTTTCAGGAAAACAAATGCTAAAAATACCTTCTCAATTCATACACTCTGTTTCTTGCTGTAAAGGGTTTGATGAAAGTTCTTTTATAGAAGCACATCAAACTGCTTCACCAACTGCCATCAG
>JBBRHI010000638.1:0-2027 GCA_038222995.1 Bacteroidia bacterium
GATGAAAGCAAGGGGTTGTATCCTAAGAAACTGATAAAATCTTCGCCCAGGTCTTTTTGTAATTTTTGTGCGGCTTGGTCCTTGCTGATATAATCTACCTGTTTGCTATATATCGAAGAGCTTAATTCCTGTTTTAAAATATCCAGTTCGGCTTGTGTAGTTGTATCTTTTAATACCACCTGGAAGCCTATATTCTCTTTAATGTGATTTGATAATTTATTGGCGTTTACCACTACCAAACCCAATAAGCCAAGCATAAATAATACCAATGCTAAACTAATAACTACGGTTACCGAGGAGGTTCTTAATTTTTGAGTGGTGGTTCTGCTGGACACGTTTTTTTTAATTAACGACTAAAATAGTTCGAAAATAAAGAGAGATCGTTGCTTTAAAAAAGTAATAATTAACAGCGCAATGTTTGTATACTTAAATCAAAAGATCAGGCCGGCGAAGCTTTGTTCGGTCAAGCGACTGCTGGTGGCGCCATTCGTCTATTTTTTTTTCGTGTCCGCTTAATAATATATCAGGCACTTTCCAGCCGTTATACTCTGCAGGCCTTGTATATACAGGCGGTGACAATAAGTTATCCTGGAACGAATCGGATAAGGCCGATGTTTCATCATTTAAAACCCCGGGTAATAAACGAATAATAGCATCACACATTACGGCTGCAGGCAATTCTCCTCCGCTCAACACATAATCGCCTATCGAAATTTCCTTAGTTATAAAATGTTCCCTAATGCGTTCATCAATTCCCTTATAATGCCCGCATAGTACAATAATGTTTTTTAAAGTTGAAAAATAATTACAGGTGGCTTGCTTCAACGTTTCACCGTCGGGCGCCATATAAATTATTTCGTCGTACGTGCGTTTGCTTTTTAATTCATTAATACAATTAGCTATCGGTTCTATCATCATTACCATACCGGCACCCCCTCCAAAAGCGTAATCATCCAGTTTTTTATGAGGATCTATTCCGTAGGCACGCAGATCGATCACATTAACAGAAACCAGATTTTTTTGTACCGCGCGTTTAAGGATGCTATGGCCGAAAGGGCTTTCCAGTAAGGGTGGATGAACGGTAATGATATCAATGTGCATAGGAGAAAAATATCACTAAAATTAGACATAATTTGCAAATAAAAATAAAGTCTTTTCGCTTCTATAGCTTATATTTGTTTATATAAATTCTTTTCAGAATAGTCCTCTTATATCGTATTCGAATTAAATTAATAGCATAATGATGAAAAAAATTATTTTAGCAATAGTACTACTATCCTCAACCGCGGCATTTTCTCAAAAAGATAAAAAGCCCGTGGAAAAAACAAAAGTAATTTATAAAGATGCCACCGCAGAAACGGATGACTACAAAGTTTACATTGTAGATGCGGTAGCGGTTAATGCTCAGTCGAAATTTAAAATGAAGGTGTTCAACAAAACCAATGATTATTTATTGGTAAAGCCAAAAGAAATAACTTACATGGCCGACGGAAAAACGTTAAACAGCACCGACCGTACATTTGTTGTGCCGCCTAACGACGAAGCTTTTTTAGTAATTGATTATAAAGACAACAATTTGCAGGTTGACAAATACAGCCTTGATGTGAAAGGGATTTATAAAGCATCGGCCGGCGGAAAAATTTCCGAAACCCCTAACTTTGAACTGCCTCCTTCTAAAAACGATTTTACAACAGGCAATTTTACCTGTACTTTAAAGAAAAGCGATTGTAAAACTGATAAATCGATAGCGCGTTTTGAATGTGCCTATAACGGTGACGGCGTTGGTGTTATTAATCCTGTAAAAACAGTAGCGGTTATGCCTAACGGTTCAGATAATCCTAATAATAAACGAAACAGGGCGATGGTTCTGGAAAAAGGCATTACGGAAGATTTTACCGTAGTATTTCCTGAAGTGAAGGACGCCGGTGATATGCAAAAGAAACCGATCCAAATAAAATGGGGAGAGACCTTTCGCGAATCTAAATTAATGCTGTTAAACGGCGTTAAAATAAACTTAGAAAAAGAAG
>JBBRHI010000639.1:0-2026 GCA_038222995.1 Bacteroidia bacterium
GTTTCCGTGGCTCACTAAAGATTTAATTTTATACAAAATAATATGTTATGACAAAAAGTATCATGAATCCCAAGGTTGATTTTTATTTTGATAAAAATAAAAAGTGGCAAAAAGAAATTGAGCAATTAAGATTAATTATTCTTGATTGCGGGCTCACCGAAGAACTAAAATGGGGCTGCCCTTCTTACGCATTTCAGAACAGCAATATTGTTTTGATACATGTGTTTAAGGAATATTGTGCGCTGTTGTTTTTCAAAGGCGCTTTGTTAAAGGATGATAATAATATTCTCATTCAACAAACAAAGAATGTGCAGGCGGCTCGCCAGGCACGGTTCACCAATGTTAAGGAAATAACTAAGATGCAGCGTACTTTGAAAACATATATTTATGAAGCCATTGAAGTGGAAAAAGCAGGTTTAAAAGTGAATTTAAAAAAGACTACAGAATTCCCAATGCCTGAAGAATTTCGAATAGAATTAGATAAAAAAGCTGCCTTAAAAAAAGCTTTTAAAGCTTTAACACCGGGGCGGCAAAGAGGATACCTTCTTTACTTTTCTGCGGCCAAACAATCCAAAACCCGGGAGTCGAGGATTGAAAAATATATTCCACAAATTCTCGAAGGAAAGGGATTAGATGATTAGCATCGATAGCTATCGGGATTGATGAGAAAATAAGTGAATAGGCTCAATCAAATACAGAAAAACTTGAAAATTACCTAAACAAAAAATACAGTAATCAGATCAACATGAAAAGTAATTGGAATCAACGCAGGCGAAAAAATAACTTCAACTAACCCATACCGTTAGCTTTTACTTATAATTAACTTTTATATCTTTAAATAAGTATTGGTGGTGGCACCTGATGTTATAAATTTCCGGTACCATCGCCAATTTTTCTTAATAACAAGCTCTGCAAACCCTCACTAAACATTATCATCGCACACTCAGGTATATCATTCAAAAACCGATTTGTTTTTTAAACTTTTATGATCCGGCAAATTCAACTCAATAGCTCTAAGAAATCATTAATCCCTGTTATTGCTGCATCTACTGTTGGTACATTAATAGAATGGTATGATTTCTATATTTTTGGAAGTTTAGCTACTATTATTTCTACTAAGTTTTTCCCCAAAGAAAATGCGACCGCCGCCTTTCTCGCAACCTTAGCCACATTTGCAGCAGGTTTGCTGATACGCCCGTTTGGAGCTTTATTCTTCGGACGGTTAGGCGATTTGATTGGAAGAAAACATACTTTCATGGTTACGCTGGTACTTATCGGTGGTTCTACCTTTGCTATTGGTCTGGTGCCTGCTTACGAAACAATTGGTTTTTGGGCACCCTTGTCAGTACTTATTTTACGGCTCTTGGGGTTGGCTGCTTTTTATGTGGCCATATTTAAATTAGGGATTTCAAAAATCATGTCAGGTAACCAGGATGATTTGATCTTTGGCATTATTGTAATGGTAATTATTTCCCCGATTGTTGCAACTGGATTGTTTCTTTTTGGAAAATATGCGCTGCAGGGTGAATATAACGAGTAAGCTATTATTATGCGGTATCAGCAATGGTTTGGTTCAACATTCAATGTTCAGCTTTAGTTCTTAACTTCAATCATATATTTTCAATCGGGCATTGTGGCGGCACACTCGTTCAATAAATTTTCTGCCAACTATAAATACCCAGACAAAAGCGGTCATATGAATAACTGCGCCGGTAAATTATTAACAAACGAAAAATGATAACTGAGCAATATCCAAAAGTTTATTTATACAAAAGAATTGTTCAGGCAAAACTTTTTATTGATACAAACTATGCTGACAAAATTAATATTGACCACATATCAGACGAAGTATTTTTTTCTAAATTTCATTTTATCAGGGTGTTTAAACAAATTTATGGCAAGACACCTCACCAGTATTTAACCTCGGTTAGAATTGATAAAGCTATATTATTGTTTCAAAAAAATAAACCCGTTTCAGAAGTTTGCTTTTCTGTTGGGTTTGAGAGCCTGACTTCTTTTAGCGGGC
>JBBRHI010000640.1:0-2022 GCA_038222995.1 Bacteroidia bacterium
CTTTGATAAATAATATCTGTTCCTTTAGCCACCAACACGTTGCCGTTGAAAGCATTTGCCGCATATAATTTTTCAAAAAGTGTATCAATCCGATAGGCTTCGGCTTTATATAAAACGGAATCTTTTTTTTCGGAAACAACGGGTCGTTTAGAAATACGTTTAGTCTTTTCGGTAGTTTCAGACTGATTACAGTTAACAATTAAAAACGAAAAAAGAATGAGTGTCAGTAAATACTTCATGTATAATTATAGTGCAGTAAAAACGATCACTTCCCGGCTTTAGCCGGTTCATCATCATCTTTATATTTATCATAGTCCAGTTTATTTCCCCAAAAATTCATTTGTTGTTTTATCCATATTTTCCTGTCTTCAATGTATCTGCTTGGCGGATTTGCTTTGTATTGTAAGGGGTTCGGTAAAATAGCTGCTATCGCCGCAGCTTCATCTTTTGTTATTTTCCCGGCAGGTTTATGGAACCAGAACTGACAGGCTGCTTCTGCTCCGTAAACTCCTTTACCCATTTCAATACTGTTCAGGTACACTTCCATGATGCGTTCTTTACTCCAAAACACTTCTATTAATAAGGTAAACCAAACTTCCAAAGCTTTTCTCAGGTAACTTCTTCCTGGCCATAAAAACACATTTTTAGCGGTTTGTTGCGTAATAGTGCTGGCTCCTCTCACACGTTTCCCTTTTTCATTTTCTTTCATTGCTTTTTTTATGGCAATCATATCAAATCCAAAATGCTTTAAATAGTTTTGATCTTCACTGCAAACTACCGCTAACTGCAGTTTAGGAGAGATATTTTCTAGCGGTACCCAATCATGCCTCATAACAATACCCTTATCACTGCCAATTTGTTCAACATCCCTAATGAGCATAAGCGGTGTAATTGGTACAGGAACCCACCTGAACAGGATAACGGAAACAATTGATAAAACAAAAAACACAACCACCGTTTTCCACAAAATAGTCCATGCTTTTCCTAATATTTTTCTCATAATTGTAAAACTATTCTATAATTTACATTAAGTTTACACTCCGGTAGTTTTTTAACAACAATTCTTTTTTAATAACGTGAAGGCGAAATACATCTATCTTTCTTTGGCAATTACAGCGGCCCTTGCTGCAGGCTTTTATTTTTACAATAAATACAATGTTGCGCCTTCCATCGATATTTCCAAGCTGGAAGTAGTTGACAGTGATATCGTGGTTTTGGACATTAAATCGTTAAAAGGAAAAAAAGTAATTGTGAGCTTTTACGCAAGCTGGTGCCCCAATTGTCTTACCGAGCTGCAAGAGATAAACTCCATAAAAGCTGAAAAACTCTCTGACATAACGGTACTGGCAATTACAGACGAGAGCATGGAGAAGATGGTTAATTTTAAAAATACCACGCAATACCCTTTTACATTTGTAACATTAACCAATAATTTTAACGCGTTCGGCATTTTTTCCATCCCAACCACCTATTTATTAAATACAAAAGGTGAAGTCGTTTATGATAATGTCGGGTATATTGATTGGAAAGATGAATCGACGCTGGAACATTTAAAAAGTTTAATGCAATAAATACCGATAATTAACGTGTATACGTTATTTTTTAAATATATTTAAAGCCTGTTTTATATACTTACTTTATGACAAAAATTAAATTCGGAACCGACGGTTGGAGAGCAATCATAGCAAAAGATTTTACGGTTGAAAATGTAGCGAGGGTTACAGAAGCCACTGCTGTGTGGATAAAGAAAAATTTTAAAGACCCAAGCGCTGTAGTTGGCCACGATTGCAGGTTTGCCGGTGAATTATTTGCCGAAACTACCGCTAAAGTATTTATAGCAAACGGAGTAAAAGTATTTTTAGCAAAAGATTACGTGTCTACACCTATGATATCTTTAGGGGCATTAAAATTAAATGCATCGTTGGGAATTATTATTACGGCAAGTCACAATCCGCCATCCTACAATGGCTACAAGCTTAAAGGACATTACGGCGGGCCTTTAATTCCTGAAAAGATACAGGA